>JAZSBS010000084.1:0-13655 GCA_045602525.1 Acutalibacteraceae bacterium | reverse complement strand
TGAAAACATTAAAACGAATACTTGTGGTGCTGTTGATTGTTTTGTTCGTGTCACCTGTTATTTCTTATATCGGTATAGTTGTTACCAACAATTTAATTGCAGATAAAATTGAAAAAGCTTTAGTCTCTTATGAACTACCAACAAATACAAAATTGGTGGATTCGGTTTCGGTGGCAGGCAAACTTACAGGCAACGGAAATGGAATGCAATATATGGGCGCCATTTTTGTTGATAGTGGTTTGTGTAAAGAAGAACTTAAAGAATATTATTCCTCTGAATTTGATTATATTGAAGTTAACGAGCAAGAAACAGAAAATCTTGATTTCATTCAAAATGTATCTTTTGATGCGGATATAGTGTCGGGAGATAAAACTTACTATTCAATAATCTGTTGGGATGATAACAGAAGAGAAATATTGGGGGATTTTATTTCTGAATTGCTTGATTTTGATATAAGAGGACATTAAAAATAAAAATACAAAGAAAATCCTCGGTTTTCATCCAGTTCTTTTTCGGGCACGAATGACAAAAATCCCGTTCACGTATGTGGGCGGGATTTTTACTTTTTCACTGTTCTCTTTTCACTCTTCACTAAATAAAACTTTTCAACGGGATTTTGAGAAGTAATAAGTAATAGGAATGGGGAAGAAGTGTTGCGACCCAGTCGCATTTATGCTATACTAAACCCAAGGCGGTGATAGTATAAAAACTTTTTGCTTTACAGTTGATGATAACATCCGTTTTTTAGAAGAAATAACGGCAAATAAATATAGCAGCATTTTTCAACATCCTTATCTGTTTATGTATAAACGACTGCATGAGCAGTTTGACTTGAAGGTACAACTCAATTTGTTTTACCGTAATGAAGATTTCGACCTTTCAAAAATGACTGATGCGTATTATCAGGAATTTGCAGATAATTCGGATTGGTTAAAGTTTTCATTTCATTCGGATTTTGAAAACGTAAGGCCGTATGAATTTTCGGGGTATGAAGAAGTTTTTGAAGATTGCAAAAGGGTAGATGAGCAAATAGTACGTTTTGCTTCGCAAAAAGCCCTAGCTAAAACCACAACGTTGCACTACTGCCTTGCAACACCCGATGGTTTAAGAGCGCTTAACGATAATAACGTTTTAGGTTTACTTGGCCTTTTCGGTGATGAAGAGAATCCGAAAACATCTTATGGATTAAATGAAATAGAATCGTGTAAAATACGTAATGGTGATATCGTTAAAAGCGGTTCACAGTATTTTGGTCCGATTGATGTTGTGCTTAATTGCTATACAATTGAAGAAATTATTGCTCATCTAAATAATTTAATTCAACGAGACAACATACAGGTAATGATACACGAACAATATTTTTATAGCGATTATATAAACTATCAACCCGACTTTGAAGAAAAGTTAACCGCAACTTTTTCGTTTTTAATTGAGCAGGGATATAAAAGTGTGTTTTTTGAACAGTTAATATAAATCCGCCCTAAACAAAGGGCGGATTTTATATTAACCAGAATTATTATGACAAAATTTTATTAACCGCAGCAACGAGATACAAAACACGCGGTTGCCGTTACTATTAGCGATAGGAACAGCACGAGTAAACCTACAAAAATAGCACCCACGATACTTGTTGCAGCAAAAGTAACCGCAAGTAGTATTACCGAAGTAAGCGCTGTACCGAGAATACCCGCTAATATTGCACATAATGAGGCGCTTTGACAGCGACACGCATCACCACGACAGCAACTTGTAGCCAATAACACAGCCAAATATACTACGGCGATACCAAGCGCCACCCATAAGAAAGCGGGTGTCACGGTAATAACAGCAGTGATTTGCAAAAGGGCAGCAATAACACCGAGAATAGCACTGGCAATCACTGCGAGTGTTACACAACCCGGTTTATTATCACAACAAAAGATAGACATAATTTCACCCCCGTATTTCATTTTATGAGGAAAAAATAGAGTGGTGATAAAAATGGCATCGCTATTTATGGCATAAAACGATGATTAACGGTCATTAATTGGCGAATACATATCTGTATCGACTAAAATGTTTTTTCAAAAACATTGCTTTTTCTGCGAAAAATTGAACAAAAAATTTATTTTTGCTTTACTTTTTGTCGTATTTATGCTATTATCAATTTGTTAATGTTCAAATTGTCATATATTTTTTGTTAAATTGAACATTTCGAGGAGGATAAGATAATGGAAAATAAAAAGGAAATCGGTCTCAAAAGACAACTGAGTCCCATGCACGTTTGGGCAATCGCCTTCGGTTGCATAATTGGTTGGGGTTCTTTTATTAACCCTGGTAAAAAGTTTTTGCCTAATTCCGGTGTTGCGGGAACGGCAATCGCAATGGTTTTAGGTGCTTTGGTTATGGTTATCATTGCGTTTAGTTATGCGTATATGGTACCTAAATTTCCAAAAGCAGGAGGGGAGTTCACTTTTACTAAAGAGTGTTTTGGTAAAATTCCAGCATACATCTGCGGATGGTTCCTTGTTGCTGCATATCTTACTAACGTTCCTATGAACTCTACTGCTATCGGCTTGATTGTTGACGGTCTTGACGGCAAAGCCGACATTTTGAAGTTTGGTTTTCATTACACAATTGCAGGATTTGATGTTCACTTAGGTGAAATGATTTTTGCTATGGCAATACTTATTTTATTCGCCGTATTTAATATGATTGGTGTTAAAAAAGCAGGTATCATTTCAACTATACTTGCAGCGCTTCTTGCTGTTTCGGTGTTCACCTTAACAATTGCTGCTATTATTTCGTCTAAAACAAGCCTTGAAAATCTTGCACCCATTTGGGGATTTGATAAAAACGGTGCCGTTGAGGCGGCTACTAACGGTATGTATACCGATATTAACGAATTTTCACACGGTGGCACAACTGGAATTATTTCTGCTGTTTTGGCAACGTTTGCTATTGCACCTTGGGCTTTTGTTGGCTTTGATACAATTCCACAAGCCGCAGAAGAATTTAAGTTTTCATATAAAAAAGTAAGCTTTATAATGATAGTTGCTATTGCATTTGGTTGCTTTGTTTATACAGCAAACAATACAATCGCAGCAGCGGCGTTGCAAAACTGGCCTGAACTTATCATCAATTCTGAATCAACACCTTGGTTGCTTTTGGCAGCAGCAGAACGCCTTTTAGGTTTACCTGGTAAAATTCTTGTTGGTGTTGCGGTTTCCTGTGCCGTTCTTTCGGGTATTATGGGCTTTTATATGGCTTCTTCAAGACTTATGTATTCTATGAGCCGTGATGGTTATTTACCCGCATTCTTCGGAAAATTAGACGATAAATACGGTGTTCCGAGAAACGCTATGTTATTCTGTCTTGCTATTTCACTGTGCGGTCCTATACTTGGTAGGGAAGCGCTTGGTTGGTTTGTTGATATGTCGGCAATCGGCGCTTCAATAGGTTTTGGTTTCACCTGCCTTTCAACTATTGTTACAAACAAGCGTAGCGGAGAGAAAAACATATTTATAAAGATTATGGCTACTGCAGGTGCGATTTTCTCGATTGTTTTTATTATCTTACAGTTAATTCCTATTCCTGGACTTTCAGGCGTTCACTTTGGAAAAGAGTCATATATTATGCTTATAATATGGATTGCTTTGGGAGTTGTATTCTATCTCTTTAAATCAAAACAGTTTGATAAAGAGCAATAAACGTTAATAATCATTAAAGGACTTGTTAATAATGCAAAGAAAAGAATTTGATACCCTTGTTCTTCTTGAACGTACAAAAAAACCATTAACACAAAGAGAAATTGCTGAAACTATCGGCGTTTCTATAGGTACGGCAAATAGTATTTGTAAAAACCTTGCAAACTTAGGTTTAATTGATGACGGTATGATTACTGCTGCCGGTGTTGAAGCCTTGGAACCGTATAGGGTTAAAAGAGCTATATTCCTGGCGGCCGGCTTCGGCTCACGTATGGTGCCTTTGACGTTTAATACACCAAAACCGCTTGTGCGCGTTCACGGTGTGAGAATGATTGATACCTTGCTTGATGCCGTTGTTGCCGCTGAAATTCCCGAAATCATTATTGTGCGTGGATATTTAGCAGAACAATTTGACCAACTTCTCTATAAATATCCAAATATTAAGTTTGTTGAAAACGTTGCATATAATGACGCCAACAATATTTCTTCTGCGCAGTGCGTACGTTATATGTTTAAGAACGCATATGTTTTAGAGGCTGATTTGGTTCTTTCGAATCCTAACTTAATAACCAAATATCAATATTCATCAAACATTCTGGGAATACCTGTTGATGTTACTGACGATTGGTGTGTTAAGGTCAACTCAAACGGTTATATCTGTGAAGAAACAATTGGCGGAACGGATTGCTATCAAATGGTAGGTATCTCTTATTGGGATGAAGTTGCAGGTGCAAAACTTGCTAACGATATTGATGACGTTTTCAGGTCTCCCGGTGGCAAAGAACGCTATTGGGAACAGGTTGCCTTTGTTTACAAAAAACAGAACTACAATGTTGAAGTTCGTGAATGTAAGGCTAATGACATTGTTGAAATTGATACCTACAACGAACTTAAAAAGATAGACCCGCTTTATGCAGGCGATTAAAAAATAAGCACCAGTTTTGGTGCTTATTTTTTTGCTTGAATTGTTAAAAAAATTTAACTACTTATGATATTACAAATGAAAACTTCAACGGATATGACCATGGGTCTGCAAAAATTAACGCTCTCGATTTTTCGAGAGCCTTTTTTATTAAACTACATATCCGCCGTTTATGCCTAAAACCTGTCCTGTTATGTAATCGGCGTTTTCACTTGCGAGGAAATATATCGCTGCGGCAATTTCATCGGCGCTGCCCATACGACCAAGGGGAATTTCGTCAACGAAAGAACTTAATTCTTCAACACTGTAATTTGAGTTCATACCCGTTTCAATAAGCCCTGGTGCTACGGCGTTAACGGTAATTCCGCTGGGGGCAAGTTCTTTCGCTAACGCTTTTGTAAGTCCTATGACACCCGCTTTTGCGGCAGAGTAGGCTACTTCACAAGAGGCACCAACCTCGCCCCACATAGAAGATACGTTTATTATTTTACCGTATTTCTGTTCAACCATAACGGGTGTTACTGCACGGCAACCGTTATATACACCTTTAAGATTTACGTCAAATATACGGTCGGTATCGATTTCGTCAATGTCGGTAATAAGGCCCGATAAGGAAATTCCGGCATTATTTACGAATACGTCAACGCTTCCAAATCTATATACAGCCTCTTTGACCATAAGTTCAACTTCTAATCGGTTTGCAACGTTTGCCTTAAACGGCATTACGGAAAAACCGTTTTGGGTGAGGGAACGGGCAAGCAGACTTGCTGATTCGAACGAATCGTTGTAGTTCAGAACAACGTTATAACCCTTCTGAGCGAACAATATTGCAGTCGCAGCACCAATGCCTTTTGAGGCACCCGTTATAATAACTGTTTTCTTCATTAAAGTTACTCCTTAATAATTTTTACTAAAATAAATATAACACATTTTTTCAAAAAAATAAAGAGTTAAAATGCACAATAGATAGGGGAGAGAGGTGATGGGATATAGCATATTTTGTGTGGTTTACATAATCAGTTTACATAACACTAAATCAGGTCGAAAATTGTTGTTGACATAACCCTAAAAATGTAGTATAAATAATAAGTAACATTCGGTTTTTGTTATGTTTATAGTGTTTTAATTTATACAAATAAACGGCTCTTTTATTATAAAATAATTTTGGGGCTGTTTTTTATTCGCCCTTTTAGTTTACATAAAGCCTTGTATAAATCTACATATTGTACCTATTGTGATAATTCAACTAAATATTGTGCTTTTTCTATTTTTAGAATATCTTGTCCGCAAATTTCATATATTTTTTATGGAAGGCAAGGTGTTATGAATGCAGAAGAGCAGGGTATTGGATTTGAAAAACATTAAGATTCTGAACCTTATTTTCAGTAATCGAACTTCGATAGTTTTAGGTGTTTTGTTTTTTCTCGGTTTGATTATTTCAAGCATTATTTTCGGCGACAATAAAACACTTTTTGAATTTATAAAAAGATATTTTGAAGATTTCTTCGAAATACGAAAAACGGGATTTATCTCAATTTTTTTCGATTCGTTTAAGGATTTATTTCTTTATTTGCTTTTAATTTATATGTCGGGAACTTCTGCTTTGGGTGTTGCCGTTTCACCACTTTTGATATTTTGGTGCGGTTTTAAGTACGGAAGTTTAATTTCCTACATATATTCTCAATATTCGATTAAGGGAATAGCATTTAATTCCGTTATTATTATCCCGTCGGCAATTATTTGTGTTATTGTGTTTATTTTTGCGGCGCGGTTTTCTATTGAGTTTTCACTTGATATTGCAAGGCTGACGCTACCGCGTGCAACCCCTAATACGCTTAATTACAGTTTCAAATTGTATGCAACTAAGTATTTAATTCTAATTATTTTCTTGATGTTAGCATCGGTTGTTGACGCTGCTTTATCAAGTGTTTTAATTGATACGTTTAATTTTTGAAGGTGAGGTGTTTAGCTTGAATTATTTGGAAGACTTTCGCGATTATTTAACCAATCAAAAACATTCTTCTGATAATACCGTTCAGTCATATATGCGCGATATCGGCCAATATTTAAGCTATTGCACTGAGAATACATATGACGTTGTATCGGCCGATAAAAAGGTTTTACAGCGCTTTTTAGAGCATTTAAGCAGCATTGGCAAGAGTGAATCTACTTGCAGCCGTATGTTAGCGTCTGTGCGTTGTTTTTACAGATATTTGGCATCTAACAGTATTGTTAAAAGCAATCCTGCCGATGCTATACGTATGCATAAGGTTGAGCAAAAACTACCCGGTGTTTTAACGACAAACGAGGTTATGCTGTTGTTATCGCAGCCAAGCGGTAATGATTATAAGAGTATAAGAGATAAAGCAATGCTCGAAGTTCTTTATGCTACCGGTATGAAGGTATCTGAACTTATTGATTTATCTATTAGCGATGTTAATCTTCAAATCGGTATTATACATATGAAGAATAAAAACAGTGAGCGAATCGTTCCTATATATCCTGCGGCATTAAAGGCACTTACGGGTTATATTGTTAACGTTCGTCCTATTATTGTTATGGACGGTAATTCGGACAAGTTGTTTACCAATATGAACGGTTTGCCGATGTCAAGACAAGGTTTTTGGAAGATTATTAAGAGTTATTCTGTGAAGGCGGGTATCAATAAAGATATAACCCCGCATACTTTAAGACATTCATTTGCAGCGCATCTTCTCGAAAACGGCGCTCAACTCAAAGATATTAAAGAGATGCTTGGTCATTCTGATATTTCTTCAACTCAAATTTACGCTAAATTCATTAAGAACAAATACACCCAAGCATATTCAAAATTCCATCCACTTGCAAAATAAAAGCACTGCTCGTTATTTGAGTAGTGCTCTTTATTTTCACCTAAAATAATTTACTCTCATAAAATGAATTGATAGAAATTATTGTTTTTTATGATTAAAAGTATTTGAAATCGGCAAACATAATTTCAGAACATTTCGGAGAGTGAAAGAAAATGAATATAAAACGCGGAGAAATATATTATGCAGATTTAAGTCCCGTTATTGGCTCGGAGCAGGGAGGAATACGCCCCGTTTTAATAGTTCAGAATGATATGGGCAATAAATACAGTCCCACTGTAATTGCTGCTGCAATTACGAGTCAGCACGATAAAACCGAACTACCTACACATATCAAAGTAACCGCACAAGGCAGCGGTCTTCAAAAAGATTCAATAATACTTCTAGAACAGGTACGTACAATTGATAAAAGAAGACTGAAAGAACGAATGGGAAGTCTTGATATCAATTCTATGGATATGGTAGATAGGGCGTTGTCGGTCAGTTTTGGTTTACAAGGATAATTATTTAAGCACAGCATTTTTTTATGCTGTGCTTTTTGTATAAGCGGTAAAATTTGTTCAATAATATTTTAGAGGTGTTTTTATGGAACCGACAAAAGAAGAGTATAGTAAACTTGTTAAAAAGCATTCGCCGAGTTCAAAAAAGTGCAAAGATTTTATATTGGCGTACGTAGTAGGCGGGGGAATTTGTGTTATTGGACAGTTACTTATAGAACTTTTTACCTATTTAGAACTTGAAGAAAAGGTAATAAAAATGGCAGTACCGTCTATATTGATATTTGCTGCCGCAGTACTAACGGCATTTGGAATATTTCAAAAAATAGCGCGTCATGCAGGTGCCGGTACACTGGTGCCCATAACAGGGTTCTCAAACGCCGTTGTTTCACCCGCAATCGAATTCAAAAACGAGGGTTGGGTTTTGGGACTCGGCGCCAATATTTTTAAGATTGCAGGACCTGTAATAGCATACGGTACAATAGCAAGTGTTGTGTACGGTGTTGTTTATTGGCTTTGTCAAAAGCTATAAGAAAAGGCTTGACCGAATTGGTCAAGCCTTCTTATTTGGTTTATTTTGTAACGGTATCAACGTCTTCTTCGACTACGATAAGCTCGTCTTCAACCTCTTTATTAGTGTTGTTTTCAAGACCGAGTTTATCACTAACTTTTTTCTTGGCTTTACGCCAGAATACTGCTACAACGGCACCAATGGCAATTGCAACACCTGCAATTGCTTGAATAGAATAGGTCATAACAGAAGGGTCAATGTAAGCAAGATTAAAACTAAATGACATAATTATTTCTCCTTTTTCTTTTTGTTCATTAAGCTTTTAACTATATACTCTCCACCAACGCTGCCGTGGCTTAACAGAGAATAGTAATAGGCATCTCTTATCTCGCGAATGCCTTCGCGGAAGTCGTTATTGCCTATTAACATTTTAGCAGTTTTGGCAACATTGTCAAGTTCTTCTTTATCAAGCGCAACACCTATTTTACTGCGCAAAGCAACTTCCTGGGGAACAATGCCAACCTTATCGTAGTTGGGATTTTCCATTTTTATTTTTGTGTTGATAAAGATTGCAGGTTTGAGCGTTGCAAAACAAAATTCAAGTCCGATTCCGGACCAATCCGTAATTAGCAAATCAGATGCATAGGTTGAAACGTTTGTGGTGAAATCAAGTTCAAAGACTAAATTTTCACCAATTTTATCCTCGTATTTCGCTTTGATGGCTTCCATTTTAGGACGATACCGTTTCATGTATTCGGGGTGCGGACGAACTATGATTTTATAGTCATCGCAATAAAGTTGTTCAATGAGTTTATCGATACAACTATCAAGAAGATTGTCTTCTTGCCAAGAAGGACCAATAAGAATTTGCTTTTTATCGTGAACTTCTTCTTTGGTGCTTTCGTATGATTCAATCAAGTCATCAATAAGCGGATAACCGAACTCAACCAATGTCTTTTCTTTGGTACCGTAAAGTTTTTCGGTTGCACGAACCTCTTCGGAAATGTGTTTTCCTGTACAAAAAACAGTATCAAAGTTATCGAGAGAGTGCTCTCTGAATCCCATAGTCATACTTGAACTGTCGTGCGGAACAAATATATATTCTATGTCCTTGCGCATAAGGGAACGCTTAATATAATAGTTATCAAGGTCCGGAGTTGTCATAACCACTATATCGGCCTCAATGCGCATCATTAAGGTTATTAGTTTTTTAACGCCGATATAATAAGGTTTAATTCTTGGCTGCTCCTTAGAAAGTTTGAAAATAGTGTCATTAGGGTCATTGGTTACATAGTGAATAGTTAAATTTGTCTTTTTAAGCAGATATTCAATCAGGTCTTTATAGTACTTGTAAAATCCGCTTTTTTCAGAATAGAATACTATGTGCTTGTTTGCAATGCTGAAAAATCTCTTGTAGTCGGCTTTCTCGCGTTTTGATTCTTCGTCACCGAAAAGTTTTTTCTTCTTTTCGCTAAGACTTTCAAGAGCTGCAAGTTCTTTTCTGCTTTCTTCAAGGGCAGCATAGTCAACGTATTTTTTGGGTGGAATAACTGCATTGAGGGCATATAGTTGAACAATTGCAAATACGTTACTTGCGACCCAATATAAAGCAATACCCGCAGGGACAAAGAATCCGAGATAAAGAGAAAGTCCAACAGAAAGTGCCATAGTGAAGTATTTATTCACCTTGGTTTGTTCAGCCTGTAAAACATTAGAAATGTTTTGAGTGACACACAAGAGCCACGCTGAAAATCCTGCAATAAGCGGAACTGCAATTGTTATGCCTAACATAATACTTGGATTCCAGGAAAGATTCATACCCAAGAACATAAGGTCGAAGTCTTTCACGGCAGTAAGAGCAGCGGCAACATCAATACCGGTGAATTTGTCTTGTAAAGCGAGAAAACTGTTATAGAATTCGGGGTTCTTTATTGCTTCAACGGCAGACAACTGGATTGATGAATCTAACGGTGCGCCCGTTAAGGTTACGGTCAACGCATTGATTTCGGAAATGAAGTTTTTATCAAAATGGAACAAATAATCGAACGGATTATAAATTACTCCGACAACACCCATTAAAAGAACGATTTGAATGAATAGGGGAATAAGACTTGCAAGAGGATTGTACTTTTTAGCCTTGAAAAGTTTTGACTGTTCATCGGCAACGGTATCAGCGTCCCCAAAGTACTTTGCTTTAATGCGATTGATTTCGGGTTGCATTTCAACCATTTTGATTGAGTTTTTCTGAACCCATATTGAAATAGGTAAAATAATAATTTTTGTGATTAGCGTGAAGAGTATAATTGCTAAACCGTAGTCTTTAACAATAGAGTAGCACCACTCCATAATAAAACCAAGAGGGAGTGCTATCCAATTAGTAAGTGTATCCATAATACTATCGCTTCCTTATAATGTAAGAGTTCTGTTATTTTTTGTTGTGTGGAATACACGAAGAATTAGGTGCATCAACAGGGGCAGTGCCGTTTTGGGTGCAGTATACACAGTTATCGGTATGATTCTGCTTGACACCGTGTGCGTCGTATTCATATCCTGTAAGTTTGAAATTCTTACGTGCGTTACTGCTGCTGCCAACACTCCACTCTATAAGTCTGAATTTCGTATCGGTAGAACCTTCATTAAGATTATATTGGTAGAATATGCGCTCACGCTCTTCGCCAGGTAAAATATCGAACATAGATTTTCCATATTTACCGTCATTGTTTAGATTTATCGAACTCATAATAGTTGCATGTAAATCGTAATGGGAAACAGGTGCCTGAGAAACAGTAAAAGGTATATCACTATTTGGTTGTTTTACCATTACTAGGGGGTTGGTTAAAACACCTTCAAGGTAAAAACCGTGGTCGGCAATTAATACTATTGTGGAATTGTCATATACATCATTATTTTTAAGCTCGTCAATATAGGAACTTACAATCTTCAAAACACCTTTTGCGGTATCAATAGCCTGTGCGTTAGTGGTTATTGCAGGTATTTGCACTAAATCGGAATTCATTTCATACGGGTAGTGTGTGCCAATTAAGTGTATAAACTTGAAACGCTTGTCATCACTGAGTTTCAAGCCGTTTTTAACGAGTCCGTGATAAAAATCAAGATTTTTATCACTGTAAGCCTTGTTTTCAGATTCTTTCAAAATTTTAAGTTCGGCAAATTCGGTACCATTCATCCAAATATAACGTTTTAAGAAATCAGGAGCGAAACGGCAAGTTACAAGCCGATAAAACTTTTTAGTAAGCGCTAAATTGTCACTAACCGCAACTTGTGTCTCTTCGTAGTTTTCTAAGCTTTGGCGTAATTTGAGAGGAATATAGCCATCCGAAATGTATATATCTAAAAGATAGTCGTTTGCCATTAATTCATCAAACATCTCGGTGTTCTCATACGCCAACTCAACACTCTCGTTAAAGTTTGAACCTTGGTTATTAACGGTTGTACCAGTCAAAAAATTACCAACAGAATAACCCGTGGTACTGTAAGCGCCGACCGCATTATCAAAGAAGGTAAAATCCTTAAACGTATCTTTAATTTCAGGATTTTCAGCAATAATTTGTCTCATATACTCGTTATCGAACATATCAAGAAGCATCACTATAACATTTTGGTCTTTTGATACGGTATATAAATCTTTATCGGTTATAGCATACCCTGATTGCTCTACATGCTTGGTATCCTGATTTGTATTACTAATAAATAATGTACCAAGGGTTATAACCTGCATCAAAAGGACAAAAGAGCAAAGAAGTGATAAAATTTTAAGTGACTTATTCTTGAATAAAAGGTATACGATAAGCGCAACAAGTATAATTGCAACCCATATAACAAGATTCAATATGAATTTAGTAGTATAGTCAGACCAAACAACTTCGCTTCCGTTGATACTACCCAAGTCAATATTCAAAAAATTTCCTTGAACATATACGCAAATTCCGCCTGCAAAGCCTATAACAGAATAGATATCGCGCAATTTTTTAGGTAGGAAAGCACCGATTAGAAATAATACAACAAAAACTATTGCAAACGTCAAAACAATTGACCATCCAAAATCAGAAAGGCCAAACCAAAAATTTTCAGTATTGGTCAAATACATTTCAAACGGTGCATGTAAAAAGAACATATAAACAGGGAAGAAGACTGCCAGAAGTAACACTAAACGTTCTTTTATAAAGGTTTTTAATGTCATAAAACACTCCACCTATTCACAAAAAATATCAGTTATAGTATAACATACGTGGGTGTTTTTGTCAAACAGCGACGACATATATAATAAGTTGTCGAATACGGCTCTATTGACAGTAAATATTTGTTTGTGGTAGAATTTTATATATCGTATATTAAAGGATGTATATTATGGGTGAATTGAATTTATCTGCCAAGCAAAAACGAATTGTTGGTATAATTTCATTTGCTGTTTTTATTGTGTTTTTTCTGGTTTTAGCGTGGGCGATTGGCAAACCGATGCTCGAATTTGTTTCAGAACCCGAAAAATTTCGCGAATGGATTGATACCCATGGAATATGGGGTAGGGTAGCCTTTGTTGGTATGACGGTGTTGCAAATAGTAATCGCTATAATACCCGGTGAGCCTCTTGAAATGGTTGCAGGATACGCTTTTGGTGGTTTTGAGGGTACAATACTTTGTATTATTGCCAATATAATCGGCGGAGTTATTATTTTTGCGCTTGTCAGAACCTGGGGCGTTAAGTTTGTAGAACTTTTCTTTTCAAGAAAAAAGATTTTATCGCTTAAATTTTTGAAAGATAAACGCAAACTCAATATTCTTGTGTATTTATTATTTATTTTACCCGGCACACCAAAGGACTTACTTTCGTATTTCGCGGGACTTACAAACATCAGTTGGGGAGCGTGGCTGTTTATAACGAGTGTGGCGAGAATTCCTTCGATAATAACTTCAACGCTCTTAGGGGGAGCGCTTGGAACACAAAAATACAAACTCGCTATCATTGTTCTTATAGCAACTTTAATTGTAAGCGGTATCGGGTGGTTGATTTATAATTTGCTTTGTAATTACTTTAATAAACGCAAAGCAAATAACAGCAATCAATCAAATCAATGCATTACAACAAAATATTAAAGATACTCGCGATAGAGAATAACCCTTGAAAACTAATATCCAATTATACAAAATGAATATTTTGTATAATTTAGGGGA
>JAZSBS010000083.1:0-4433 GCA_045602525.1 Acutalibacteraceae bacterium | reverse complement strand
ATTTGCTACAATGCAAACACATTTTGAAAACTATAGTGGCGACTTCAATGCCAAAGTGCTTAATAAGTTTGTTCGCAATATTCAAAAGCAGATTTCTTTCTGCGCTTTGGGTAAAAACTATTTTGGACCCATGATGGGCGTGCGCGACGTTATGCAGCAGCTTGAATCATCGCTTATTTGGCAACCTCGTGAGAGTCGCGCACAGTTTATAAATGCACTTAACCATATTCTTGAAGACGGCAGACCTCCACGTCAGTTCTCTAACCAAGAGAGTGACGGCTATATGCCAATGTTTGACCTTCGCAAGTTTATTGACCAAGGTGTTTGGATTATCACCACTCTCCACACCTATCTTGCATATACAAACGACTGGTCAATTCTTGACGAAAAGTGTGGATATTACATTGCCGCGCCTGACAACAGCCGTCTTATTGCAAAAAGCGAAATTGTTGACACGGTGCTCGACCATGTTGTTAAAATTATGGACTATCTTTGCAGCAATATTGACGAAGAAACCGGTTGTCTGCACGCACTCTTTGGTGACTGGAACGATGCGCTTGACGGATTAGGCAAAACAACCGATCCTAACCGTGAATACGGTACAGGTGTTAGCGTAATGTGTTCACTGCAGCTTTATCAAAACTGCGGTGAAATTTGCGAGATTTTAGAGGCTGTTAGTAAATACGCCGACAAGGTAGAAAAATATAAGGCTGTCGCAGAAACACTTAAAAACGGCCTTACCAAAAATGCTATTGACGTAAACGATAACGGCGAGCGTCGCATAATGCACGGTTGGGGCGATAATCGCTCATACAAAATCGGCTCTTGGTGTGACCCCGACGGTAACTCTCGTTATAGCTCTACAGCCAACTCTTTCTGGGCAATTTCGGGTATGATTAAAAACGACCCCTCTATGAAAGAAGCCGTAACGCAAGCGTTTAAGACTCTCGACTCAAAATACGGCATTATGACCTTTGACAAGGCGTTTTCGCTTGATATGCAAAAGTACGTGGGTCGAATTGCACGTATTTCGGCAGGTACATACGAAAACGCAGGCACATACGTTCACGCAACAATGTTTGCGGTATCTGCGTTGTTCTTAATGGGCGAATCACAAGAAGCTTGGCGCCAGTTTGAGCTTGGCACCGTGCTTTCACATGGCGATTGCTCTAAGTCGCCCTTTGCTATGCCTAACTCATATTTCAGAAATGAAGAGCTCTGCATAGACGGTCAGTCCTTTGCAGACTGGTACACAGGTAGCGGTACGGTATTTATTAAAAACCTTGTTAAATTCGGCTTTGGCGTATGCCCCACACTCGACGGTCTTGTTATTCAGACCGCAAGCTATATGCCAACAACCGATGCTTCTATTGACATTGTCGTTAAGGGCAAGCCGATAACCGTTAAGTATCAAAACAAGGGTAACGGTAGCCGCCAATTCTTTATAAACGGCAAAGAAGCAGAAAGCAGCCTTGACAAGCTTATGAACACCAAGAAAATATTTATTCCTACCGCTGATATTACCAACGGCATGATAATTGAGGTTATCGACTAATAATTCTTGACAAATTTTATTTATGGTGATATAATCCCAATATATTTTAAAAGCTATGATAAAGAAAAGTAACGGTATAAACGGTGCTTAGTGAGTGGCAGATAGTGTAAATGCCGCCATACGCATACCGCGAAGAACACTTTGGAGCTGCAAACCCAAAAGTTATGGAGGAATAAGTCCAACACTTAGTAGGGGCGCCGTGAGCGGCACGTTAAAGCCGATAACAGTTTTTTTGCTGTGAGTGACCTATGTTTCATAGGTAATACGGGTGGCACCGCGAGTAGTATTTTAATGCGCTATTCGTCCCTGGTTTTTTCAGAGGATGAATAGCGCTTATTATTTTTGAGTAAATTATTTACGGAGTGATTATTATGAAACACATTGACATTATTGACATTGTGAAGGGCGACTACACAGGTAAATCTGTTACCGTTTGTGGTTGGGTGCGCACATCACGCGACTCTAAAAACATGGCATTTTTAGAGCTTAACGACGGTACAACACTAAAACACTTACAAATAGTTATTGACAAGTCTGTTATGAGTGATATCTCCGAGTTTATGAAACTTGGCACCTCGCTTAAGGTAGAAGGCACCGTAGTAAAATCGGTAGTAGCTGAGGATTCCGTTGAAATCAATGCCGAGTCTATCACGGTTCTCGGTATCTGCCCTCCCGAATATCCTTTACAAAAAAAGCGTCATACATTAGAATACTTGCGTACCATACCCGCGCTTCGCGTTCGTACAAACACATTTAACGCTGTGCTTCGTGTTCGTTCGGTGATTTCGGCTTGTATTCACGAATTTTTCCAAGACCGTCACTACACCTACATTCACACCCCACTTATTACAGGCAGTGACTGTGAGGGTGCAGGCGAAATGTTTAAGGTAACAACCCTCCCCTTTGACCACGGATTTAAAACCGAGGAAGAGGCAGATGCCGCAGACTTTTTTGGTCGTCGTGCCGCTTTATCTGTATCGGGACAACTTGAGGGCGAGGTTGCCGCTATGGCACTTGGCAAAATCTACACCTTCGGTCCTTCTTTCCGCGCCGAAAAGAGTAACACCCCACGTCACGTGGCCGAGTTCTGGCATGTTGAACCTGAGGTTGCTTTTGCAGAGTTGCCCGATATTATCGAGATTGCAGAAGACCTTATCAAGCATATAATTAATACCGTACTCGAAAAGTGCCCCGAGGAGCTTAAATTCTTTAACGCTCATTTTGAAAAGGGCCTTATTGAAAAACTCGAGAGCGTGGTAGCAAATGACTTTGCCATTATGACATACACCGAGGCTATCGAAGCGCTAAAGGCAAGCGGTCAGCAGTTCCAGTACCCTGTTGAGTGGGGCTCGGACCTTATGACCGAGCACGAGCGTTATATTGCAGAAGAAATCTGCAAGCGCCCCGTATTCCTTACCAACTATCCAAAGGAAATTAAGTCTTTCTATATGAAACAAAACGCCGACGGTAAAACCGTTGCCGCAACCGACCTGCTTGTTCCTACGGTTGGTGAAATTATTGGTTGTAGCGAGCGTGAGGCAGACCTTGATAAGTTGATTGAAGCAATGAATATAAGAGGTATGAATTTAGAAGATTATACCGACTATATCTCACTTCGTAAATTTGGTTCTGTACCACACAGTGGCTTTGGCTTGGGACTTGAAAGAATTATTATGTATGTTACAGGCGTGCAGAATATCCGCGATGTTATTCTCTACCCCCGTACAGTTGGCACCATTTCTTAATTGGATGTGATTTTATGTACAAATCAAAACTTAACGTACTTGAAACACAGGGCATTATTCGTTCGCTGCGTCACAAATTTGAAGAACACCTTTGCGACGCGCTTAATCTTCGCCGCGTATCTGCCCCCTTGTTTGTAAAACGCGGCAGCGGTCTTAACGATGACCTTAACGGTGTAGAACGCCCCGTTTCATTTGATATTTTACAATCGGGCGAGGTCGTAGAGGTTGTTCATTCACTTGCCAAGTGGAAACGTATGGCACTGGCTAAATACGGTTTTTCTACCCACACAGGTCTTTATACCGATATGAATGCTATCCGCCGAGATGAGACCTGCGATAACATTCATTCGCTTTACGTTGACCAGTGGGACTGGGAAAAAGTAATTGAAGACAGCGACCGCTCGGTAGAATTTTTAAAAGATACGGTAAACCGCATCTATTCGGCAATACTGCTGACGGCTGATTTTGTTGAACGCAAGTACCCTCAACTTGACAATTATTTGCCCCGTAAAATAAAGTTTATAACCACACAGGAACTGCTTGACAAATACCCCACGCTCACAGGCAAGGAACGTGAAAATGCTATTGCTAAAGAATATGGCGCTGTGTTTCTTATGCAAATTGGTGGTAAGCTTTCAAACGGCGAAAAGCACGACGGCAGAGCCCCCGACTATGACGATTGGTCGCTTAACGGCGACCTGCTGGTTTACAACCGTGTGCTTGATTCTGCGCTTGAGCTTTCAAGCATGGGTATACGAGTAAACAAAGAAACTCTTATCAGCCAGCTTACTACCGAAAACAAACTTGACCGCTTGGAACTTCCTTTCCACAAAGCGCTTATAAACGATGAATTACCGCTTACTATTGGCGGTGGCATTGGCCAGTCAAGACTGTGTATGCAAATGCTCCAAAAAGCGCACATCGGCGAGGTTCACGCTTCTGTCTGGCCCGAAGAAGAAATCAAAAAATGTGAAGAACTTGGTATCGAACTCTTATAACACAAAAATCCCGAACTAATTGTTCGGGATTTTCTTTTAGCTTAATATTTCATCCGCCTTTTGCTCGGCAAAGAGTGTCATGGATTTAAAATCCATGGCATCTATATAATATTTTTCTTATTGGTCGTGAATCGC
>JAZSBS010000082.1:0-5398 GCA_045602525.1 Acutalibacteraceae bacterium | reverse complement strand
GGCCCTTAAGAAGATGCTCTTCAACGATTTCTTTTACGTCGTCTGTGGTTACACGGCTATAGAAAGTACCATCAGGATAAACGATAACAACAGGACCCAATGCACAAAGACCAAAACAACCTGTCTGAACGAGTTTTACTTCTTCTTCTAGACCTGCAGCTGCAATGTTTTGCTCAAATGCTTCCTGAATTTTCTTACTACCTGACGAGGTACAGCCAGTACCGCCACAAATAAGTACATGTGCACGAATCATAACTTTACCTCCAAATATTATTCACAGTTAGCAACGGTGTATTCTGTAACAACCTTGCCACCCTTAAGATGCTTTTCTACAACCTCTTTTGCCTTTTCGGCGGTCATTTTCACATAGGTAACCTTGTCTTTACCTGCTTCATAAACCTCTACGATAGGTTCGTACTGGCATAGTCCTACGCAACCTGTCTGTGATACTGTAACGCTCTGAGCAAGTCCGCCCTCGTTTACGGCTTCAACAAAAGCGCCAAGTACGGGACGGGCGCCTGCTGCAATACCGCAGGTAGCCATACCAACAACAACACGTGTTGAGTTTGCACCTTCGCGAATTACAACCTTGTCTTTCATTTTGTCTTTGATTGCTTGAAGTTCAGCCAAAGATTTCATTTTAATATCTTCCTTTCTATGAAAAATATTGAATTAATTTATTTATCTATTTGATAACAGTTGATACTGTTCATTAAGATACTCTTTTATCCATACGATTACCTCGTAAGTATCAAGTGGGACACCCTCTAAAACTACGCGAAGCTCACGGGTGTCGAGTTTTACTTCGCCGCCGCTACACTTGTGAACAAAAAGAAAATCGGTATCAGGATGACCTTGTATCAAAGTCACAACCGTTTCTTTTATGTCGCCAAGCGGTGTAAAGTCCAGATGATTTTTATAAAACACAGCCGTTACGGTGGTGCCGTGATTATCGAATGCAGTACTTGAAACTATTTTTATTTCTCCGCCAGTTTGTTCTGCCGCCAGTTTAAGCAGAGGTATACCAAGACCGACTTTACGGGTAGTACGGGTGGTGTAAAAAGGATTTTCAACCGTTTTTAAAACCTCATCACTCATACCATATCCGTTATCTTTTATTGTAAGGGTGAGCGTGTTACCACTTTCGGCAATTGAGATTTCAGTGAGTGTTGCGCCCGCCTTTACCGAATTTTCGGTAATATCAAGAATATTTAAAGACAATTCCTTCATAATATTACCTCAACAATTCGAAAAGCTTTTTCCTGACAAGAGCACTGCTGTAAGGCTCGTCGTCAAGGTCGAAATAGTTTTCTTTATCACGCATATCACAAAGGTTATGCGCATCTGAACTTACGATAAACTTTTTATCCTGCAAATTGTATTTCTGTATGTACTCGTCACGCTTGGTACCATTGTGCAGTTCCGCACAGTTGAAGTGAGGACTTGATGGGAAGGTGCCAAGTATTGATATAATACCATTTGACTGTCTGTCAATGTGAGCAGGGTAGCATATACCGCCAAACTCTGCGACCAGTTGTGGTACTTCCTCTACAGAAACAAGGGTTGCATTTATAAGTAGATTTTTTTCTTCTCCAATTATGTTATCCCGTCCGTCCAAAATTAACTGATGACCAAATATGTCTGGTCGGTTGTCAACAGGTATGCGTAATTCTTTTATCCGCGCCCCAAAAGCCATAGCACTATCCAAGGTTTCAAAAAGACATACTATATGTATATCCTCGCTGGTGGTCAATTCCATACCCGCAACAGGTATGATGCCGTAGCGCTTTGCCGCTTCAAAAAAAGCCGGGCAATTATCGGTGGTATTGTGGTCGGTAAGGGCTACAATGTTAAGCCCACACAGCGACGCCATACCCGCAATGTTGTTTGGGGTGTTGTCATCATCACCACAGGGTGACAGGCACGAATGAATATGTAGGTCGTAATAATACCTGTTCATCAAATCATACCCGAGATTGTAACCGCCGCCTCATAGGCTGCAAGCGGAGTAGAAAGAATGTTGATGCCTTTTGCTTTGGCGGTGTTAAGCACCTCGTCGTCAAGGGTTACGTTCTCCGCTAAAAGAACACAGGAAACATCAGAAAGAGAAGCCACCGCGATAACATTTATATTAGACATTATGGTAATCCAAATATTATCACTTTGGGCTCTGCCCATCACCCAGCTGAGCAGGTCGCCTATGTAGACGCCATCTATCTTACGCTCGGGGTCGGGCAAGCACAGAACATTAAACTGACCGCTTTTAATTAAATCATATACCGTCATTTTAATCTTCCTTTTTGTGTAGTTTAATAAGACAATCGTTTATATCTGCATTTCCTTTTACAACGTCTTCGGCAAACGCTCGGCAGGTAGGTGCGCCACAAGAGCCACAGTCAATGCCCGGTAAGGTTTCGCGGAGTTTCTGAATATCTGCCATCATACGCATTGATTCAGCCATACTGCTGCTTAGTCGTGCTATGGGTTGATATTCGGGCAACTCGTTAAAGAGGTAGTAATCGGGAATGTAGTTTGCTTCTTCACCGTTTAAAAAGTTTTGTGAAACGGGTAAATACCTACGTAGTGTCTGAAGCCGCGCCTTTGCAATAAACGGATTCTGCATTGTAAGCACACCACCTACGCAACCGCCTGTACAGGCGTTAAGCTCGACAAACTCAAGTTGAGGTATGTTACCGTTTTCTATCTGGTCAAGAACACGATTGACATTTTCAATACCATCGGCGGCAAGGTAATTTTCATTAAAAATTGCCGTGGCTTCACCGCCGCTACGTGCCCAACCAATGCCTATCATACCCGATTCGGAAAGCGTTTCGACGTTATCGTCCTTTTTCATTGCATTGATAAGCAGGAAATAAATATCACTTATCGATACAACCTCATCAACCTGGCTTTTATAACCGGCAAAGCCATTCTTTACACAACTTGCTTTTGCGGGGCAGGGTGATATAAAGCAAACGCCTATATCCGAGGGGTCGAGTTCGGGATGGTTTTTAAGGGCGCGTTCTCGCGCAAGACGCGCTGCGACCTCCATAGGAGGCAACATATGAATAATATTTTCATCAAGTGATGGATATCTTAGTGATATAAGCCTCATAACAACGGGGCATGCTGAGCTGATAGAGGGCTTTTTAACACCTTCGGTTTTGAGATAAAGACGTGTATATGCAGAAACAAGTTCTGCCGCTTTTGAAACTTCATAAACGTCGTCAAATCCGATAGTTAAAAGTCCTGCGAGCACATAGTCTATATCGTCAAGATTATCAAACTGGCCGTAAAGTGTAGGTGCGGGAAGTGCAATTTTCCACTTAAAGCGGTCCATACTTTCGAGCTTACTGCACACAGCCTTTTTGGCTTTGTGTGGGCAAACGCGAATACACTCGCCGCAGTCGATACACCTGTCGCTGTTTATAACTGCGTGACCGTTGCGTATACGTATAGCTTCGGTAGGACAGTGACGCAAACAGGTGGTACAGCCGGTACATTTACTGGTATCCAGCAAAACCGAATGTTCATAAGTCTGCATAATACACACTCCTATAAATTAACACGCATTGTAACGGTGGTACCTACTCCTAACTCGGACTCAATTTTCATATCATCGGTGTAGCGTTTCATATTGGGTAAACCCATACCTGCACCAAAACCGAGTGAACGAATCTGATCGGGAGCAGTAGAAAAGCCTTCTTGCATTGCTTGTTCAATGTTTTTAATACCGGGACCGCAGTCCTTAAGAACTATTTCAATATAACTTTCGCACACTTTAACGTCAGCTTTGCCTCCGCCTGCGTGGATTACCATATTGATTTCGCCTTCGTACATAGCTATAGATACGCGTCTGATGGTTTCGGGGTCGAGACCCAGTCTTCTCAGATTTTTTTTGATTTGTATTGATGCCTGACCTGCTGAAGTAAAGTCGTTTCCGTCTACGTCAAAATGAAAAATGAGTTCTTCGCTCATGCTTTTACCTTGTTTCCTACAAGACCGCTTTGATAAAGCAAACCGCAAGCCTCGTAAAGACGTTTGTCGGAAACCATAAGAACTATACCACTTTCACGTGCAAGCTCAATCATTTCCTGAGTAGGAACTTTAGAACGGACAAAAACAACACAAATCATATCCATCATTTCGGCTGTACGAATAACCTGAGGATTAACAAGTCCGGTAAGTAGAACCGCCTGATCCTTAACAAAGGCTAAAACATCGCTCATAAGGTCGCAACCGCAAGCAGAATAAACATGGCGGTTAACGTTTTCCTCACAGCAAAGCACCCTTGCTTCAAGCAATTGTTGCATTTCACTTATTTTCATAAGTTATCTATCCTTTAAATTAGTCAGCGTATTTTGCCAAAATACTGTCAACGTCATCAACGGTAAGACGACCATAAACCTCTTCGTTAACGGTAAGTACGGGGGCCAGACCACAAGCGCCTATGCAGCGACAAGCGGTAAGTGAGAACTTACCATCTTCGGTGCATTCGTCTGCGCCAATTCCAAGTTTTTCACTGAGCTTGTCAAAAATATCGCCCGATCCCACAACATAGCAAGCAGTACCAAGACAAACAGAGATGTTGTACTTACCCTTAGGTGACAGTGAGAATTGTGCATAGAAGGTAGCAACACCATATACTTTTTCAAGTGATACGCCCATACCTTCAGCAATCATTTCCTGTACTTCAAGGGGCAGATATCCATAAATATCCTGAGCCTTCTGCATAACTACCATAACGTTGCTTTTGTCGTGACAGTTTTCAGCAATAACAGCTTTGAGCTGAGCTTCTTGTTCAGCTGTGCCCTTAAAGGGAAGTTTGCTAATTTTTTTCTTCATAAAAAATCTCCTCCTTATAGATTGCGACAAAATATAACAAATAGATTGTTAAAATTGTATCAACATATATAATAACATATATTTTTTATTTTGCAAAGGGGTTTGTTAAAAAAATCTCAATTTTTTTAACAAAAATTTTTCCTTTTAAAACGCAACAATACCCAAGCCAAAAAATCAGCTTGGGTACATATCATTTTTTACTCTTTCAAAGCACGTTCAAGCCAAGTAAACCCGAGGTCAAGCGCTGTAAACAAATTGTCTTTTGTGCTGTCTTTTTTAACTCGGTCTTTCATTGGCTTATCGGTGTTGCTGTCAAGCAATTGAACTGATACTTTATCGGCAATTTCAAGCTTGCCGTCCTTTTTGGAAGAAAGAATTTCGAATCTTACTACGTATTTCTCGCTCATATCGCCGTAATAAATTTCTTTGCCTTTTCTACGGTCTCACGGCTGCCATCGGTGGCGTTTACCATCATAAACTCCACCTCATCGCCAAGCTCGCCGTATGCCTCATTGAAATCAGGCATCTCCGCCTTGCACGGCGGGCACCAGCT
>JAZSBS010000081.1:0-7096 GCA_045602525.1 Acutalibacteraceae bacterium | reverse complement strand
CCTGAAGATACAACACATAAAAAGTCGAAGATTGTTACAAGAATTATATCGATTGTTTTAATGATTTCCTTACTTACAGGATCAATTATATATTTCTGGAACGATAGTAGTAACAAAGTGACTTATGGTACTGAAGTCGGTGATGTATGCTATGGCACAGAGTTACCAATCGTAACATCCGACGGAGTATCTAATAAAACAATTAACCCCACAAAAACAGGTAAAATTACAATAATTAATTTCTGGGGCACATGGTGCACACCGTGTGTAAAAGAACTTCCATACTTTGATCAAATCGCGAGCGAATATAAAGATACGGTAACAGTTGTTGCGGTACATTCAAGCGCAAGCAAAGATACTGCATCTGGATATATAAAAGAACACTATCCTGATAGTAATCTCATTTTTGCAAATGATATCCCCGATGATAATGATACGTTTAACGGTAAATATTATTTAAATCTTGGAGGTAGCGGCGCTTACCCATACACAGTGATTATTGATGAAAAGGGCGAAATACAAGAAATATTTGTAAAAGCACTTCACTATGAAGATTTAAAACAAGCAGTAGAAAACATTAACTAATAGATAAATAAAATGAGAGTCCGATTTTGGACTCTCATTTTTAAATTATTTGTATTCAATCATCCATTCAACAGTAACAGAAGGAAATGAAGTACCACTATTGGGGCCAATTGTTACAGTGATAACATCGCCAACAGCAACATCTTTATACTCGATATATGTACCAACGCTATCTTTATTTGTTATCAAATATGTTGTTTCTTCGATTAAATCGGTTGTACCAAATGCAATAATATTTTTACCCATAGATTTTGTTGTTTCCAATTTACCTTTTTGGGTATCACTTAAAATATAAAATCTTAATTTGCCTGCTTTGGTTGCAACATAAGAATAAGAATATCCTTGCTCATTTCCTTCTTTGGTTGTTGTTGTAATTTTTTTACCAACAATATTTATTGGTTCGGGATTATCTTTACTGCCAACAGGACTCGAAAATTGAATTGTGAAGGACTCTTTTTGAGAACCTTTATTTCCTATTTCAAATAAAATTTGAGCACTTGCAAGTTCATCCGATTCAACCCAAAAGCTTAAAACACCATTTTTTGCAGAATATGTAACATCATTATATACCACATATGCGTTGGGGCTTTCAATGGTTAAAATTTGGTTACTTGCACCTCGGATTTTATAATAATGATATTTACCCGGATCAATCTCTCGTGTTTTTGCCTTGCCCTTCGAATTAAGTGCAGCAATATAGGTTGGTATAGTAGTATCCGATGAAGAACTATCACCCGATACAGTTGTATCAGGTGTAGGTTCAATATATACAGGAGGTATATCTTCATCATCTGAATCACCGTTGCCTACATCTACAAAATTATTTGGCAAGCTTGAACTACCCGTATCAGAACTGGTGTCGGTTGTTTCACTTTCTGTATCTTCACTTGAATTGATACTACTTGTTGATTGATTATCATCATCAACAACATCAACAATATCATAAACCGTACTTGACACATCAGAATTGTTTGATAACGATGATGCCGTATCGCCGATTTTACGACATCCCACAAAAAGTGATAATACTAAAACTGTAATAAGTGATAGTATGATAAATTTATTTGATTTCATTTAAATCGCCTACTTTTTTGTAATGTTAAGTGTATATTCTTTTTCGCCCTGCTTTAAATGAACATATGCGCCTTCGGTATATTCGTATCCTTCTGGACATTGTATAACATATAGCTTGTACCCAGAAGATGGAATAATGGGAAAAGATGCGACGCCGTCTTTGTTAGTATAAGCCGTTACTTTATGCTCTTTGCGCATTTGCAAGACTACACCCGGAACAACATCGCCATTGTTATCAACAACAGTAACCAAAAATCTTGACGAATTTTCATTTAATGTCTCGATTTTAGATTCATTATCAACTACATCATTTTTTTTATTTGCGCAAGCACAAAAACAAAAACTCAAAATGAATATTAGAATAATAATTAGAAATCTTTGTATTCTCATATAAAAGCCTACTTTTTGGTGATTTCAAATGTGTATTCGGTTTCACCATCTTCAAGATAAATATAATTATCGCCAACATATTCGGTTTCATAACCCTCAGGACAACTGAACAACGATATTTTGTGACCGTCGGTTGATTCAAAATCAAAAAGAGCTACACCGTTTGCGTCTGTTGCCTTTGGTACACAGGTTTCCTGACAAATTTGTATCATAGTGTTAGGAACTGGGTCACCGTTTTGATCAACAAGAGTAACCTTAAATTTTGCAACAACCTCTTCTTTTGAGGAAGTTTCCGTATCATTTTGTTGTTGATTGTTAAGTGTTTCGTTTCCGGTAGGGCCGTTTTTATCGCTGCCACAGGCACACACACACACACACATAGTAGCAGCTAAGATAAATGCTAAAAGTTTTTTCATAGTTATCATCCTTATATAATTTTTAAAAATCGTTGATACTTTGATAGGTTGATTTCTTATAACGGTCAGAAGCAAATTCTTCGAATACCTTTTCGAAAACACCTTCTTGTGTTACAGCGCCCATATGACTAAATGCAACAATGCCATAACGATCAATCACAACTGTTGTTGGAAAACCACGCAAAGCAAATGCCGTTATCCATGCTTCTTCACCTTTTACCAAAGGTATGGAAAGTTCATTTTGCGTTGCATACTTTTTAATTTCAGTTTCTTTATCTGTAGTTGGGTTAATGGCAATTACTGCAATATCATCGCTGTATTCGTCGTACGACTTTTGTAAATACGGAAATTCCATTTGACAGGGTCCACAATTTACAAACCAAAAATTAAGTACAATAGCTTTTTTATCTTTTAAAATTTCCGAAAAAATATGAGTGTTACCGTGTATGTCTGTAATCGTGTAATCGCCCATATAATCACCAAGCTTATAGCTACTTGATGCAAGAGTGGCATTTGATACAAGTCCGCCGCCGTTATCACCGCATCCAGCTAAACACAAAAGCATAGAACCGACAAGTAAAACAGCCAGAATTCTTCTTATATTATTATTCATAAACACATTACTCAACATAGCAACACATAAACAACCAAGCAATATCGGCATTTATATCGGTCAGATTATTACCAGCGTCATCCTTGAACATATAACCGACGTTTTCAATGTCCCACCAGCCAACATATTCACCACGCTGCTGAATAATATACTTAAGGTCCTCGGTAAGCGGATAAACACCATTATCCTCATCAACATATTCAATATATTCAAGCAGACATTCAGAATAGCTCTCTTTTTTGATAAACTTTTTGTTTTCATCAAAGAAATATTTATTAACACCTGAACGGTCAAGCATAGTCTTAAAACAAGCAATGTACTCACTATCCACTGCAAGACGAACAAGCACTAACGGTCCATTTGCGTCGTTTAAATGATAATAACCATCATTTTTGTTTAAAACTATTTTGTAGGTATCTGTTGAAGCTGTAAGGTCAAATTCCTTAATTTCGGCATTTGCAGGTAGCTTATAATCCTGAAGCTCAACTGTCTTCTGATAAACAGTCCAAGGTTCATCTTCAAGTGTTTTAATTGCGTCACCAATACGTTCAATACCTAAAATACAATTTTTTGTCTTCTTATTGGCATCTATACCAATAACAAAGGAGGCTGTACCCGTATCACCGGTTCCAATCATACTTGCCTTAACTGAGATTGAAAATTTATTATCCTTAACCTCAGCAGCAGAATTTTCTTGTACAAAATGAGGCGCGCCGTAGTAACCTATTGCAACATTTTTGCCCTCGGGAATTGAAAACTCGTAGTTTCCCTCTTTTGTTGGTGTAAATAGAAAATAGTTTCTACCCTCTTTTAACTCCACATAAGTACAACCAAGATTTACATTATATGCCTCATATACATCTGACAAAATTTGAGGATCTGTAGTAATTTTATATGCAAGAACTACATCAACAACATTTTTACGTGACGTAAGCTTGATATCTGTATCGTAATAATACTCGTTATCATCATCTGCAAATTGTAGCAAAACATTATACTTACCGTTTGTAAGAGATTTTGTAGCCGAACCTTGTTCATTACAAGACTGCATTGCAACCTGTTTACCACCCTGCATAAATTTAACCACTACACCCGATGTATAAGGATTTCCCAATGCATCCTTAATGTTTACGGTGTAATCCTTTTCACCCTTGCCGCAGGCAGTAAGGGTGAAAAGTGTAAGTATAAAAGTTGAAATTAAAAGAGCAGAGATAAATCTTTTAATGTTTTTCATAATAATCATTCTCTCACTTAAAATTAGTCGTTATCGCCAAGATAATCATAGTAGTAGCAAATCTTGAGCCATGAGTTTTCTACCTCTTCAAAGGTGTACTTATCCATAAGCTGTTGCAAAATCTCAGCAAGCTCTTTATCAACAACAACGCAACCGTCAAGCTCAGTACCAGACTTGTCTATCTTGCTGACGTATTTACGAATATCATCAGTATGATCTTCGCCGTCGCCGTGATAACGACCGGCAAAAACATCGTCTAACTGATAAATTTCGGAATTGGCATCATAATCTTCACCCCAAAGTTTTTCGAGGTATTTCTTTGTTTTTTCAACATCATTGCCGTTTTGTTTAAGGTAAGCAAGAATTTCGCCGTCGGTTTCAGATTTACTAAAATCAAAGCCACCCATATCAATCATTTCAACTATTGAATTGCCAAATATTGTTGTAAGGCCGGTAAAGTCGGCATAAATAAGACTTCCGTCCTCAGAATCGTAATATTTGCCGTCTTTAAGTTTAGGCTCGATGCCACCTGCTATAATATCATACATAGCGCTACCCGTAGCATCAGTATCATAGGTAAAGTAACCCGGAGCACACAAACGGAACAGCTTATGTGATGCTCCAATAAACTCTACATCATAGTTAATGGTACCTGTAGCGTATACATCCCAAAAAGCCATATTGATGTAATATGGAGTTCCTGCTTCCATATAGTAAACCATGGAGCAGTTACTTGAATCGGTATACATTCTTTCGTCGTGCTCATATGTATAAATAATTTCGCCGTCTTTATTAAATATCCAAGCATCGATGCCTTCCTCATAATCGCTTTTTGAAGTAAAGCGATATACACCCGACTGTGATGGCACAAACTCAGAGAACATACCTCTTGGAATTATAGCGCGGTCATAGTAAAAATTGTTGCTTGGGATGTTTTTTCCAAGTGTGGTTTTAAGTGCACTGAAGGTTGAAAGACCTTTTATCGGATCTTCAAGCTGAGATGCGCCACTGCCATACGCCTGATAATACTTGCACATTTTGAGCCATTCATTTTCGTCGTCTTCAAAGCCGGCAACTCTTGCCACCTGCTTAAGCATATCGGCAAGCTCTTTATTCACAGTACATACACCGTGAATGCTAGAATTAGATGCATAGGAGAAATATTGAACCATACCTAAACCATCTTCTTCAACCTTATCGTAAAGACTAACACCGTCTTCGTCGGCATCACCATTTGTAACAATTGCCTGTACAGATTCTTCCTCGTTAAATGGTGTATAGCCCATAAGGTCTGCTAAAAGTAAAGGTCCGTTTTCTGAACCTACGTGATAATAACCGTCGTTTTTGTTAAATACAACATCAACATAGCTGAAATTACCTTCATCATCAGCCGTTGCGGCATAACGCGGTAAATAGGTAGCAACATCAATTTGTGATTCATTCACAACACGCATATTATCAATATAAACAGTATCATCACCCTCGGTGCCGTCCTCATCCTTTACAAAACAAAGTGCAATTTCATAGGTGCCGTCTTTATCTGCAACACACGGATAGCAGGATTTCCACTCTTCAGGAGTAGAAACACCTGAAATCTGGAATATATCCTCATCATTAACAATAACATACATTACATCACAGCCAAGCTCTGACGAAACAAGATAGTCAAATCCTACCGCCTGACCGGCCTTAAGCTCAACATCAGCATAAAGAATAGCATATGAACTGTCGATGCCAATATTAGAAGCATAAATACATGAACGACCTGATTTTTCACCGATAATAAACGGCCAAAAATATTCAGCGTTTTCATCCTCTGTTTCGGGATGGTATTTTACATTAATAGCGCCAGAATTAATTGTAGATGCTATTTCATCGGAAGAAGGCATTTCATATGTAGGCTTAATCTGAGTAACCAAATCGCCGATACCATTTTCACAGAGCTTTTGCTCATAAGGGTCGGCGATAAAGTGATCAAACGCGCAAACCCACGGTCTCTTGCTTGTAATAGCACCTGATTCAACAAGGCATATAACACCGTATTGGTCAACAAACACAGAAGTGGGATAGCCTGTCACACTGAAGGTGTTTGCCCATGACGCAGGACAAGAAGCCATATTAAAGGAATATCCATACTGCTTTTGGAATGAGTCAACAGCATTGTTGTCTTCCATAGGATTAAGTGCGATTATTTCTACATCATCCTTGTAATCCTTATAAATCTCATCCATTAACGGAAATTCTTCAAGGCACCAGCTACAAGTGGTATACCAAAAGTTAAGAACAACAAGTTTCTTTTCTTTCAAAACTTCTGATAAAGTAATTTCTGTGCCGTCAGGCTTCATAACAGTAAAGTCATACATAACATCGCCAAGACCAAGTGAAGCAGTAGATATATCCGCATCGGTGACAAGCGAAGATGTAAGTACAATATCCTTTGTAACACCATCAAACTTATAGCTCTCTTCGACATCGTAACCCTTCGGTACCGGTGTTAAAACAATAGCATAATTAGAGCTTTCGTCAAGATTAAAAGTGGCGGTACCCTTATCGTTTGTCTTGGTGTAGTCAAGCATATCACCTAAACTGTCATCGGCATATATGTATACATCAATATCCGACATAGCCATGCCGCCTGCAGTTTTTACGTTAACTGTATAAAGCGTATTGCCCTGCGGTCTGTCAAAATCGGTACCGTTGCCGTTCTTACCTAATACCAAAAACAGCGTTGTACCAACAATCGCAACGACCAAAACAGAAGCTATAATTATAAAAAGAACTTTT
>JAZSBS010000080.1:0-2923 GCA_045602525.1 Acutalibacteraceae bacterium | reverse complement strand
CACCAAAGTGGTGAGAGAGTTTTTTAATCTTTTAAAGCATCAGTTACACTACAAGTATATTTTACCACAGATTTACGGTTGATATTATTTCGTTTTCGTAATAATAATTCACACCGTTTGACGATATTTCATTACTTTTTTTGCCTAAAACGTTGTAATAGGTATGCGCATAAATCTTAGGTCTGATGTCATTAGCACTTCCGTTAGTGAAGGTGCTGAACAGTACATCAACAACGTTATTTATAATATGGGTATTAGCTACATTCTCGTTACCTTGATGAATAGCACCAAGATAATTAGAAATAATAAACGTATTGTACCCGGAAGCAAGTGCTAAAATACCCGTATCAGGACCACGATAGTCGCTACTACCGGAGTAGCCATATTTTCTGAAAATATTTCTTTCGATAATCGTGCCTCTCATTCCTGCCCAGCCATCCTCCAAATCAAGAGAACGGCCCCCACCGTACATTAATCCGTCTCCGGATACATAATTATCATGAATCCAACATGCCTCGGTAGCTCCAACAATAGATGCCAACCCTACAGCACTATTTATAACATTTGTGTTTTTAATTTCGCAAAATCTTGACGATTCGTCAGGACAAATTCTTACATATTCATCCGTACCGGCAGGAAGCTCGCTTTGCTGAATAGACAATTTAAAGTAAGCTGCATTTTCAGGTTTGTTTGAGTAGCCCTCATCAATATATTGCCATCTGTTAATACCCAATAGATTATAGCTTTCATCATACCACAAAATATCATACAAGCGTTGAGTAGCCGTAACAAGATTATGCTCCCAATCGCCAATATAATATTCATGCAAAGTATCCATTCCGTTAGCTGCCTTGGAAACTAAATAAAAGTCATTGGTGCTTATCCAATTAGAGTTTTCTACCAGCTCTCCGTTATCATTCAGCCAGCCGGAAACAAATCCATTTGCTGCGATACTGCCTTGTGCACCATTAACCAGTTCAGAGTTTCCTTTTCCTCCCATTGTGATAAAGAAGCCGGTTGGGCAGTTAGCTTCTCGCACCTCAACAGAACAAAACTCTGCACGTTTTCCTATGCTCAGCAGGTTGCAATCCCATTGATATTGATTAGCAGCTGTATAAAGCTCGCTCATTGTTGCGTTTTCTTCATAGAATTCGCCGTAATATTTATCAATAATCAAATGTGAATTTCTGCAATAATAAGCAAGTACGTTTCCGTTTTCATCCTTTTCAACAGAAGCTTTTTCGGTAGGTATACCACAGCTCCACCAGCCCCAGCCCATTCTAAAGTAAACGTAACCCTCGTTTTTAGCCTTTTCGCTCGGCATCATATGGAAGACCGAGCCTTCAGGAAACTCAACGGTCATTCCACTCGGGATATAAAATTCAGTTTCAATAGGGACTGCATAGAAGTCAATTTCAGGGAAAATAACGTGATTATAGCCGTCTGCGTATGCTTCCGAAATTGCATCATAAATAGCGTTAGTTGTCATAGCATAGTCGCTTTCAGAAAACGAATTGCCATTCTCACTGATATAATCAGCAGAAATTTTGACAGCGATATCATCTGTTGCGTTTTTATCCACAATTTCAATTGTACAGCTATCAGATATTTCAGTACCTCTTAAGGTCGCTGTAATAGTAACGGTTCCGATTTTTTGAGGAACAATCAATCCATCAATTATTAAAGCTACTGTTTCATCTGAGGACTTCCAGGAAACGTCGTACTGGTCAGAAGCACCGTTATGATTTACGTTAAACGGATAAGGGACTGCAGATAATGCGTACTTATAGCCCATAGGCAAAACTGCAGGTTTTTTTATAATATGAACACTTTCGTATTTGCTATGGTCAATTCCAAGGTCAGGCTCAACATAATCGGAAATAGTGTAATTTAAAAGCATTCCGTTGCCATCGTTAACAGAATAGTTGCCTGCCTCGGTATGGGTATTATACCATTCAGGTATACCATACTGTCCGTTTTTAGTAAATGCAAAAGCGCTGCCTAAGCCTGTGATACCGTTATTTACACGCCCAATAATTCCACCGGTATTTTCACTCTCAGACAATCCACTGTTAACAAAATGCTCAGCCATTTCCTGTTGGGTAAGCTTTTCAGAATATACTATAAATTCCTTAAACTGATGTTCATTGGATAAGGTGAACGAACTGTTGATATAATTAGACCAATGCGCTTTTTCAACGTAGTCATCATCAACCTGCATTGCATAAACAGATTCATTCTTATTAAAAGACAGGCACCAATAGGTTTCCCCACCACTTAAAACTCTGTTATTGTAATTTACAGAGGGGCTTAATATAAAATTAGTCGCAATCTGTCCACCACCAAAAGGAGTTTTGATATAGCCACGCTTACTCGGGTCGACAGACTCCGTGAATAAAAAAGCACCTCCGTAATAGCTTAAAGAATTACCAACAGGTGGGTCTGTAGACAACCTGTTGTAAACCATAATAGCCTCAATACTTGCCTTTTCGTAAGAAGAAGGGAGCTTAACCTTTCCACCTTTGAAATAGCCGTCATTATCTACAACAGCATTTTCCATTTCTTTACCGTCGACCAAATTAATGACCTTATTGCCGACCACCGTATAATATGCAACAATGCGATTATCTAAATTAAGCTTATCAATTACCCTATCCTCTTCAATTGCACAGGCAGAGCATATCCTTTTTTCTTTGCCTGCCGATAAGGCTGTTGCAGGAATTCCAGTTTTCCACTCACTCCAATTATGCCCCTTAGCCTTTGTTGTAACCTCTGTCGATTTTGTGGCAAAAAGCTCGTTGGAAAATACTGCAGTATACTTCACCCTGCCATCCTCTGTGCAGGTTAATTGCGAAAGCTCTTCATTTGTTGTGTTAACGGTTTCTACTGCAATCTGCCCATTACAAATGCTGCACAATGCAGT
>JAZSBS010000079.1:0-16659 GCA_045602525.1 Acutalibacteraceae bacterium | reverse complement strand
CCTATACCAAGCGCCATATCAAGCGCCATAGAGCCGGTTTTAATATGCTCGACGTTCATTGCGGCATTTTCACCAAGCAGCATTACGGCGCCTTTACCGTACTGCTTTTCTATTTGCGCCATTGCGGTCTGCAATGCTTTTTCTCTGCCCTCGGCAGATTTATCGGTTCCTACAGTTTTAGTTGCTTTTTCTTTTGCCATTGTTATTTCCTCCAAATCTTAATTTGGTTATATTATACTTAATTTGCTGTACCAAAAACTACCCTGTCAATATCCGCATAGTCTTTACGCGTTTGTACATTTACAAAGCCGTTTTCTCGCATTATCTCGGCTACGACATCTGCCTGATTTATTCCTACCTCAAAAGCCATCACGCCGTCTTTTGCAAGATAGGTTCTGTATTCTTTGGCTATGTGACGGTAAAAATCCAGTCCATCGCTCCCGCCTGCGAGAGCGGTGGCGGGCTCGAAGGTTACTTCGGGTTGAAGTTTTTTCATATCTTCTTCGTTTATGTATGGCGGATTGCTGATTATCAAATCATAAAACCCTTCGGCACCTTCGGTTTTTAGCACATCTCCCTGCGTAATTTTTACTATCAAGTTATTATGAGCCGCATTTTTAACCGTGTATTCAAGTGCTTCATCAAACTTTTCAACCAGTGTGACATCGGCACAGTCGCATTCACCCTTAATGGTAAGGCCAATGCAACCCGTGCCTGCGCACAGGTCAAGAACGCGCGGATTGTGTTTTTTTTGTAGCACATCAAGACACACGTCTATTAATGTTTCGGTGTCGCTTCGAGGTATAAGCACTCCCGGTCCCACAAAAAACTCACGTCCGAAAAAGTTCCAACGACGAAGTATGTACTGCAGAGGATAACGAATTAATCTTTGCTTGATTATAGCCGTTAAATTATTCTGCTGAAATTCGGTAAGGGTTTGTGTATACTTTGTAAGTATCTGCGCGTTGGTATATCCAGTTATATGCTTTATTATCTGTTTAGACTCAAAAACAAAATCCTCTATACCCGCGGCTTCAAGCTGCTTTTTGCAGTCGTTATAAGCTTCAAATATCGTCATTGCTTTCAGTTTCTTCCTCTGTGTCCGTATCTTTAATCTCATCGCAAGCCTTAAGCGCGGCGATTGCAATTTCTATCATATCATCATCAGGCTCTTTAGTTGTTATATGCTGCATCCATAGCCCAGGAGCCGAGATGATTCGGGTTAAAACATTGTCGTATTTGCCGCATGCCTTTAGCAGCTCGTAACCAAGTCCGCAAATTATTGGGAGCATCAAAATTTTCGCTGTAATCCAAAGCGGCGCAACATCATAAACAAACGGGAAAATCATCTGCACCACGGTGGAAACAACCATACTTACGAGTATCATCAAAATAAGGAACGATGTTCCGCAACGGGGATGAAAACGAATTTGCTTTCTGACGTTTTCAATAGTTAGCGGGAGTCCTGCTTCATAGCAGAATATCGTCTTATGTTCGGCTCCGTGATAAGCAAACACACGGTGGATATCCTTCATAAAAGACACACCCCACATATATGCTACAAGCACTACAAGCTTTATTAGCTGTTCAATACCTGCGCGCACCACCTTGCTAAACGGCGAACCGATAAGCCACTCAAGCCCGGCTACCGCATAACGCGGAATACCAAAAAACAAAATCACGGCAAGCGCTATACCAAGCACAGTACCTATTGTCATAATAGCAGCAGTAAGTGCCGATTCTTTTTTGGTGTCTTTGTCTTTGTTGTTTTCTTCCTCAAAATCGGTAAAGCCCGATATATCTGCCGATTTCATCATCACCTTGTAGCCTTGTATCATTGTCTCAACATAGGTGACAACTCCGCGGATTACAGGTAATCTTAAAATTGCAAATTTTTCTTTTATGCTTTTATCGTCGATATAACTTATGTCTATTGTTTTGTCAGGCTTTCTTACTGCAAGCGCCGTCTTTTTTTGAGGATTTTTCATCATAATACCCTCAATAAGCGCCTGTCCGCCTATGGATGTATATTTTGCCAACTTAACCTTCTCCTGTTTCTGATTATTCCTGCGTTTCGTCTAATTGAAGTTCTTTTTGCTCGGACTCAATCGGTTCGATAATTTCTTCCTTAGGGTTTGTTTCCTCAGGCTCCTCATAAAGCGGCAATACTATGGTAACCGTTGTGCCGACACCCTCGGTGGACTCGACAAAGAGCAAGCCCTGATGCTGTTTTATGATTTCATCGGCGACAGCCAGACCTATGCCACTACCGCGAACGGTTTTGTTTGATTTAAAGAATTTTTCTTTAACGTGATCAATATCCTCAGCAGGAATACCGACACCTGTATCCTTAACAACAATTCTCACACAGCCTTCTTCTCTGGTCTGAGCCAGCAGAACAAGACCGCCCTTTTCGGTATATTTAACAGCGTTATCGATAACGTTGATAAACACTTGCTTTAGTCTGTCGGGGTCGCCCATTACTGTCGAACTTTGCACAGGAGGAGTATAAGACAACTCTATCCCCTGTTTGACGGCAAGCTCGGTATACATATCAGATACTGTGCACAAAAGCTTAGAAACGTCTATCGGCATAATGTTGTTAACAATCATTCTACCCGATTGCATACGAGAAAAGTCCAGCAACTCCTCTACAAGCCCCGACAGTCTGTCGGCTTCGCTGAGTATTACGTCCAGACCGCGAGATACCAATTCCTCGTCGGAACCCACCGACATTTTTGCAGTCTCGCCCCAACCACGAATTGCCGTAAGGGGTGTGCGAAGTTCGTGCGATACCGAGGATATAAAATCGTTTTTCATAGTTTCGGCATTTTGAAGCTCGCTTGCCATATGATTTATCGATGCACAAAGCTCACCGATTTCGTCGTTGCTTTCATTTTCGATGCGGGCTTCAAAATCTCCACCTGCAATTTTTCGGGTTGTGTTGCCCATGGCGCGCAGCTTTGAAACCATAGCGTTTAAAAAGAACAAACCTGACAGCGCGCACAGACCCAAAACAACCATTGAGACAAAAACTATAAGTATAACTGTAATACTAATTCTTTTATTAGCCGCTTTAAGAGATGTTACCCAACGGTACGCGCCCATTGCCTCGCCTGTGCTATCATATATTATTTGAGTTCCGGCCATTATTTTTTCTCCACCAGAATTTTTGCCGCGGTATACTGCAAATCCCGAAGCAGATGCCCTTGCCCGACCGTATTCATCGCCCACAGCATCCGATGGTTGAAATCCCGTTGTAGAAACAAGAACCAAACCCTTACTATCTATAACCTGTACCTCTATTTTGTTTTTATATTCAAACTCGTCCGATAGGGAGACTGCAAAATCATAAAAATTTTCGTTTGTTGCCGAGGATAAAGCATCAAAGCTTTGTGAATAATCTACAGCCTGAGATTGCACATTGTTAAAAATTAAAGTAACGAGCATAGTTGAAAGAATTATGGCTATCGCAACAACCGCGGCAACGATAATTAAATACACCTTAAAAAGCCAACGCATCGCGATGCTCTTGAAATGAAATCCTGTTTTCACCGTGCAATCCCACCTTTCTTGTGAAATTTATTAAAACAAATTTATCTTGCCGACGTATCCCACATATATCCTCTACCCCATACCGTTACAATATACTTAGGCTCTGAGGCGTCTTCTTCAATCTTCATACGAAGACGGCGAATATTTACATCAACTATTTTTTCTTCGCCAAAATATTCCTCGCCCCAAATCTTATGCAGTATAACCGTTCTGCCTATGGGTTGGTCAGGATTAGCAAAGAAATATTCCATAATCTGAAACTCTATTTGAGTAAGTTCAATATTTTTGCCATCTTTTGAAAGTGTGCGACTGCGCAAATCAAGCACAAATCTGCCGGAGCTCAGCTCGGTAGCAGGTTTGGACGCCAAATTCGGCTTGCTTACCCTACGATAAAGCGAATCTACTCGCGCAAGCAATTCTGTCGGACTAAAGGGTTTTGTAACATAATCATCGGCGCCAATCATAAGCCCACTTATTTTATCCATTTCCTGAGACTTTGCTGTAAGCATTATAATGCCTATGGAATCTGAGCGTTGGCGTAGCTCCTTACACAGAGAAAAGCCATCCATGCCCGGCATCATAACATCAAGCAGCGCTATATCAAAGCCTACGGGGTCGTTGTCATATATTTCAAGCGCTTCTTCACCGCTTCCCGCTTCAACCGTTTCATAGCCTACTCTTTTCAGGTTTATTGCTTCAAATTCGCGAATTGCCGCTTCGTCTTCTACAATAAGTATTCTTCTCAAAACCGCACCTCCGTTAATCCACTAAATTAAAAGAATCTATTATAACATCTGTGGTTATTGCAAACGCACCTGCGCCCTCGCCCAATTCTGCAACAAACACAGTGTCTTTAGTGCGGGACAGTTCAAAATTGCCGCTATCGGCAAAATTGCCACTATCCCATTCGTCTGCATCTACCGCCGTAACGGTAAATAACAGCTTACCCAAAATTGCATTTATAGGGTCGTAATGATAAAATTTACGCACATGGTTTTCTATATCCTTGTATACTGCGACATATCCTACCATTGAGTTTGGCACGGTAAGATAATAACCGTCTACCGTATTAACAATTGCAACCAGCTTTATGGACAACTTTTCACCATTAAATGAACACCAATTGGTGTAATATAGTTTTTCGCCGTCACTTATTGCATTTGGCAGCTCGGCGGCTATCGGTATTTCTAATATTTTATCTTGGTTTATATCCTTTATCTCAAGTGATGCAGCGCGTAGAGTCGAATTGTTTTCAAAAGAAATCTCGTTGTCGAGCAGGGGGTTTATCAGCTCGCCCTTAGAAATGTACAACACCTCTGTAATAGCGCCTACACCTTTAATCTCGTCTATATAAATAGCCTTTTGACCGTTAGAGAGCACCGACAGCACAGGAGTCGCCGCACTTTTTACACTGCCGTCCATAATACAGCCGGCGGTTTGTGCCATACCGTTTTCGTTATAGCTGTAAATAATTGCTTTGTTTGCCTTTTCAGATGCATTAAGCAGATGTACAAAAATTTCGTTTGTGCCGTTGTTGTCTAGGTCACAACACAAAAAGTTCGTATATGCCTGAAGCAACTGCTGTGTAAGTGCATTTTCAAAAAAGGTGAACACGCTAAGTTGCTTTTCGCTGGCACCGTTGACATCCCAGCCTACAAGAATTTCTTCTATGCCGTCGCCGTTAAGGTCGCAGAAATCAACCATTTCAACACCGGTAGCAACAATCGTCTGGTCGCTTACCGACATCCATTTTCCCTCACTTTGACAAATGACATTTATGTGCATGGTCGTCATTTCGTCGCCGCTTGTACTGTAAAAAGCAAATGCCTCAAAAATGCCGTCGCCGTTAATATCCTCCAAAACAATAGCCGAGCGGTGTGTGCCTTCAGTCGGGTACTTAAGGTCACAATTTGCACCTGCTACAGCATAAAGAGCATCCGCTATAGGTGACATATCACCTGTGAGTTCGGGCGGAGATACCATATCGTCGGTATTTCGAGAAAAATCACAGCCGCAAAACGCAACACAAATACATATCGCAAGCAGCATTACAATACTTCTTTTCATATTCACAGCACACGCCCCCTTAACCAAACATAATATAGACAATTATACATAATGCATTATATCACAACACGCTCCAAAATAAAAGATATTTTTGTTTAAAATTTAAATAAAATCATTGCAAGCAATGTAATTTTATTGTATCATTTAGTTTAAGGTGATTTTATGAACGAAAAAAGATTAGAACAGTTGTTGCTTACAGTACAAAAACCGGGCAGATATTCAGGCGGCGAGGTTAATGAGGTTATAAAAGACAAAGAAAAGGTTGACGTTCGCTTTGCCTTTTGTTTTCCCGATACATACGAAATTGGTATGAGCCACCTTGGTATGAAAATCCTTTATTCTCTTTTCAACCAAAGGGATGATATATGGTGCGAACGCGTATTTACGCCGTGGATAGACGCCCAAAAGGTTATGCGAGAAGAAAACATTCCGCTTTATGCACTCGAAAGCCGCGATAGTATACGCGATTTTGATTTTGTAGGCTTTACGCTGCAGTATGAGCTATCATATACAAACATTTTATCTATGTTAGACCTTGGCGGTATTCCACTGAAGTGCGCCGACCGCGACGGCAGTTATCCCATTATTGTTGCGGGTGGACCCTGCGCCTGTAACGCCGAACCTCTTGCGGATTTTATAGATATTTTCTTTTTAGGCGAGGGAGAAAAGGTAGACCTTGAAGTAATTGATCTCTATAAAGAAAACAAGAAAAACGGCGGCACAAAACAAGACTTTTTGCGTGCAGCAGCTAAAATCAAAGGTGTATACGTGCCTTCGCTTTATGATTTTTTATACAACGACGATGGCACAATTGCCGCCATCATACCAAAAGGCGATGCGCCTGCAATTATAGAAAAACGAATTGAGGAGAACCTTGACGAAAGTTATTATCCTGACCGTTTTGTCGTGCCATTTATTGAGGCAGTACATGACCGCGCCGTTCAAGAAGTGTTCCGCGGCTGTATACGCGGTTGTCGTTTTTGCCAGGCCGGTTATATCTACCGCCCTGTGCGTGAGAAAAGCGCCGTTACTGTAAACCGTCAGGCGCGCGCACTTTGTAAAAATACAGGCTACGATGAGATGTCGCTTTCCAGCCTCTCCACCAGCGACTACACACATCTTGAGGAAATGCTGGACGAAATGCTTTCCTGGACAGAATGCAACAAGATAAGCCTGTCTTTGCCCTCTTTGCGTATTGATAATTTTTCGGAAGAGCTGATGCAAAAAATTAACCGCCTTAAAAAGAGCGGTCTTACCTTTGCGCCCGAAGCGGGCACACAAAGACTTCGTGATGTTATAAACAAAAACATTACCGAGGGTGATATTTTAGGCACCTGCGCTACTGCGTTCCGCGGCGGTTATACAGCCGTTAAACTGTATTTTATGATGGGTCTTCCCACCGAAACCGACCAGGATATTATAGGCATTGCAGAGCTTGCACAAAAAATTGTTGACCTTTACTACAGCCTGCCCGAAAAGCCAAAGGGCAAGGCAGTTAACGTATCGATAAGTGTAGCAAACTTTGTGCCAAAGCCACACACCCCGTTCCAGTTTGAACCACAGATTACCCGCGAAGAAATGATGCGCCGTCAAGCCCTGCTTAAAGACAGTATAAAAAGCAAAAAAATTACCTTTAACTACCATGAAAACAAAACCAGCTTTTTAGAGGGCGTATTTGCGCGAGGCGATCGCAGACTTGGTAAGGTTATAGAAGCGGCATATAAAAAAGGCTGCCACTTTGACGGTTGGGACGAATGCTTTAACCTTGACGCTTGGCTCGAGGCATTCGATGAGTGTGGTATAAATCCTTCATTTTATGCAAATCGCTTGCGATCTTTTGATGAAATCACTCCTTGGGAGCATCTTGACTACCGTGTAACAAAGGAATTTTTAATTCGCGAAAATATGGCGGCAAAAAATGCGCGAACCACACCAAATTGCCGCGAAAAGTGTGCGGGCTGTGGCGCAAATTCTTACGGAAAGGGTGTTTGCTTTGAAAAACGTTAGACTGTTTTATAAAAAAGGTGACCGTATGCGTTTTATATCTCACCTTGACATGACGCGCTTTATGGCACGCGTGATACGCAGAGCGCAACTTCCCGTATGGTACACCGAAGGCTTTAATCCCCACCTTTATATGACCTTTGCATTGCCTCTGTCTTTAGGCTTCGAAAGTGATTATGAAGTTGTGGATATACGTCTTTTAGAGGATGATTATGATATTTCTACCCTGCCCGAAAAGCTTAACGCTGTTTGCCCACCGTACATACGCTTTTTTGACGCGGCAGAGCCAATTAAAAAAGCAGGTGATGTGACCGGCGCTACATTTAGCATTGTGTTTGACGATGGTGGTGATATTGCTGATGAACTTAACAAATTTTTAAATTCTGAAAGTATTACCGTTTTGAAAAAAACAAAAAAGGGCGATATAAAACAATTAGAGGTTGCCGATAAAATTAAATCTTTTTGGGTTTGCTTAGAATCGGGAAATACGGTTTTAAAAATCACTCTACCCGCGGGCAGCAGTGAAAACCTTAACCCTGAACTAATTTTAAACAAGTTTTTTGAGGACTACGGCAAATATTATTGCTACGTAATAACCCGCACAGCGATATTAGACACTACCGGCAAGCCGTTTAAATAATTCACAACACAAAAAAGAGTAAGACACTGCTTGAAATTCAAACAGTGTCTTACTTTTTTCTTCTCTTGTAAACAAATTATGTCGCATCCACTCGATTGTGGCTCGTATATTATAACACATTTTGTTTTATGTGTCAATATAACAAAATGTTTTTCATATAATTTTATATGGTGATTATATGAAATACTATCGTCTTCGTGATTTAAGAATTGATAAGGACTTAAAACAACAGGATTTAGCAAATTATTTAAACTGCAGTCAGGTATCATATTCTCATTACGAACTTGGTAAACGCGATATCCCGACCGACGTGCTTATAGCAATAGCGAAATTTTATAATACGACTACCGATTATATTTTAGGTCTAACCGATGACGTTAGTCCACGCAAATAATGGCTATTATTAAATGATTCGTACAATCAAATAGTTAAGACACTGCTTGAAATTCAAACAGTGTCTTTTTGTTATATTCAATGCGAGTTTTTCATTGTTTTATTGTATCAAAAACGAATCTATGCAATAAACTGTTTGCCCGTTGTACTCAAGCCTTGCCCAGCCGCTTTGCTTGCACACGCCCGTTTTGGTGATATATTCGCCGTTTTTAAGTGTATATACAATATTTGAGCCGTCTGTCGTGGGTTTGTCGCGCAAATTTACCTCCTCTTTCGCGGTTACATTTACCGTAACCAAGGCAAACTCCATACTGTATTCAGTAACGGTCGTACTATCCTCGGGCGTCTGCTCAGGTTTTATTTCGGGAGCTTCGGTTGTAAGATAATTTGTCACAGCATAAACCGTCTGACCTTTATAATCAAGGCGCGACCAACCTTTGTCGCCTATGGCGGTGCGTGGCAAAAACGTGCCGCTTGTAAGCTTGCCTATGACCTCACTGTCGGTTGTGGGTAGCGCGCGCAGATTTACCTCCTGCTTGGCGGTAACGCGATCGTTTGCGGGGACAAATATTGAACCGTTTACAATATCCTGTGTTTCGACCTTAATAACCTCGTTAGATAAATAACTTGTTATAGCATAAACTGTTTTCCCGTTATATATAAGCCGAGACCAGCCGTTACTGCCGATTCCTGTGCGTGTTATAAATTCACCGCTTTTAAGGGTTGCGACTATGCCATACTTGGTGCCCGCACTCTCACGAAGATTTACCTCTTCTTTGGCTGTAACCTGATCGTTTATATCGGTGTAAAGCAGTTCCTCTTGTGTTTTAGGCGGTGTTGCCGTTTCGGGTGTAACAGAGCTATCCTTTGCGTCTGTTTCATCTGCCTTAAAGTAAGAAACCACCATATCACAGTTGCCCCCTACTCCGTCTACTGTGCCGCAGTTGGTGTACTGCCACATATCGTATCTGCCGCTGTAATCCGGCGTGGGCTTTGTTGGATAAACAGCCTCGGAGTAATGCGCCACCCACACCTTATAATCCTTTTCGATGCGCGCCATATCCCAATATGACGCGTTTTCAAAATCCGCCTTTGCGCCGTAAATCATAGCATCGTAATTTGCGTTTTTTACATAGCTTAAGAATGCTACTGCATTGTTGGTACGTGTTACCGCATCAATACCGTACATACGGCTTGACTCATTAGTGTAGCCCTCGCAGTCATACACCACGGGATACGAGATTTTATAACCCTTTATTGCTGTTACGGTCCATGCGGCTTCTTCTCGAGCTTCTGCCTCGGTCGTTGCCGTGGAAAAGAAATATACACCTACCAAAATACCCGCTTTCTGCGCTTGCTGGATATTATAGTCGGCGTTAGCATCGCGATATATTATACCATTTTCACCGCGATAGCCTATGCGTATAATTGCAAAATCTATACCAGCCCACTTTACCCTTTGCCAATCAATTTTGCCCTGCCATTTTGATACGTCTATACCGTCGGCTTTTCCAGTTTTATCCTCGGTTTTTTCAAAATGTACCGTCGCGCCGTCATCACGATAGGTTTCGCTGTTTTCGGGGTCAACGGTTTCATCCTCAGCAATATTATCAAGCGCGTTTTGCACAATTTCAATTTGACTTGATTGGTCGTCCGAAGAGCTTGTGCTATCGGGAGCGTTCTTACATGCAGCAAGCGTTAACATACAAAAAGCCAGCAAAAAAGTTATTATATTTTTAAAACAGTTTTTCATAAACTTCACCGACTATAGTCTATATCATATTACGCGTTTTTGTCAATCTTATTAATCAATTCTTAATAGTTATAAATATCAAAATCCTCCGCTTTTAGCGGAGGATTGCTTATAGACTTTGCATTAATTTGAAAGGTCTTCTACAATAAGCTCGCGAACAGCGTTTTCATCTACAGGTTCTGCGTCGCGTACTGCAAAGAATTTTTCTGCAACCTGTGGGAAGAGGGCGTAGCTTAATACGTCTTCATAAGACTTGCCAATGCCTTTTTCCTTCATTTCACGTGCGTATTTTTCGAGTTCTGGCTCCAAAAGATCTGCAGGACGGCAGGTGATAACCTCGTCGTCGCCGATAGCCTTTTTGCGAACATCTTCATTAACGGGAGCCGGCAATTTACCATATTCGCCACGGAGAAGCGCCTTTGATTCCTTTGGAACCATCTTGTAACGCTCACCTGAAATTACGTTCATAACAGCCTGAGTTCCAACAATCTGACTGGTCGGTGTTACGAGTGGCGGATAACCAAAGTCTTTTTTTACTCTTGGCACTTCAGCTAAAACTTCGTAAAGCTTGTCTTCTTTACCTGCCTGCTTAAGCTGAGAAATTGTGTTTGAAAGCATTCCGCCCGGCACCTGATAAATAAGAGTTTTTGCATCTACATTAAGCACCTTGGGGTCAAGGGTTCCTTCTTCCTTCATCTTGTTGGCAACTGTGCGGAAGTGGGTTGCAACATCAGAAAGCTTTTCAAGGTCAAGACCTGTGTCGCGCTCAGTACCCTGAAGTGTTGCAACAAGCGCTTCGGTAGCAGGGTTTGCAGTACCGTTACCAAAGGGTGACAGCGCGCAGTCAACAATGTCAACGCCTGCCTGTGTTGCCATAAGGTAGGTCATATCGCCCGTACCTGTGGTGTTGTGTGTGTGCAGATGAATCGGAACCTTAATGCTTTCTTTAAGCTTTTTAACAAGTGAATAAGCATCGTAAGGCAGCAACAGGTTTGCCATATCCTTGATACAAATTACATCTGCACCCATATTTTCAAGGGTCTTTGCCAACTTTACAAAGTACTCTTCGTTATGAACAGGGCTGATGGTATAGCTGATTGCAGGCTCGCAGATACCGCCGTACTCTTTACAAGACTTAATAGCTTGTTCAAGGTTACGTGGGTCATTAAGCGCATCAAAGATACGGATAACATCAATACCGTTTTCGATTGATTTTTTAACAAACATATCAACTACGTCGTCAGCATAGTGCTTGTAACCGAGAATGTTCTGACCACGGAAAAGCATCTGAAGTTTTGTGTTGGGCATATGCTTCTTTATTGTGCGAAGTCTCTCCCATGGATCTTCATTGAGGAAACGCATACAAGAGTCAAAGGTAGCGCCGCCCCAACATTCTACCGACCAATAACCAATTTTATCAAGACGCTCAAGTGCTGGAATCATATCCTCAATACGCATACGGGTAGCCGCCTGCGACTGATGAGCGTCACGCAAAATGGTATCGGTAATATATAATGGTTTATTAGCCATAGTTTTATTCCTTTCTATGTTTTAAAAACATATAAATAACAATCTATAAATAGTTTGAAAGAAATTTGTTCACAGTACCGTTTTGAAGTGAGCAGCGCCGTATTTTTTATACTGCCCCTCACAAAAACACGCTGTGGGCAAATTTACTCAAACTTAATCTTAACCTAAAAGAGAGATAAGAACACCTGCGGCTATAGCAGAGCCAATTACACCTGCAACATTAGGTCCCATAGCGTGCATAAGAAGGAAGTTAGAAGGATTAGCCTTTTGACCAACCGACTGTGATACACGAGCTGCCATAGGAACTGCAGATACACCCGCAGAACCTATAAGCGGATTTATCTTGTTCTTGGTGAATAGGTTCATAAACTTAGCAAACAATACACCCGTTGCAGTAGCAACACCAAACGCCACGATACCCATAGCGATAATCTCGATTGTTGGCATACGCAAAAGTGTAATTGCCTTACCGCCTATGTTGATTACAGTATCACGATTTGAGTTAAGGAAGGTTTCAGCAGTAGCAGTGGCACCTACTGAAATTCCAAGGAATATTGTAACAATGTTCATAAGCTCGTTCTGAGCTGTTTTACAAAGACGCTCTGCTACGCCTGATTCTTTCCATAGGTTACCAAGCATCAAGCAACCAACAAGCGCTGTGGCATCCGGAACCAACAAGGCCACAAAGATTGTAACAACAATCGGGAAGACAATCTTTTCTGTCTTGGTTGGGGTGCGGAGCGGCTTCATAACTATTTCGCGCTCTTTTTTGGTAGTGAGCAGCTTCATAATAGGAGGCTGAATCACAGGAACCAATGCCATATATGAGTACGCCGCAACCGCAATAGCACCCAAAAGATGAGGTGCAAGAATAGAGGTTGTAAATATCGCGGTAGGACCATCGGCGCCACCGATAATACCTACAGAACCGGCTTCTTGCTGAGTAAAGCCCAATAAAATACAGCCTATAAATGTTGCAAAAATACCAACCTGTGCAGCAGCACCCAAAAGCAAGCTCTTTGGATTAGAGATGAGAGGACCAAAGTCGGTCATAGCGCCTATGCCTACAAATATAAGGCAAGGATAAATACAAGTTTTAACACCTATATAAAGGTAATCCAAAAATCCACCGTTTGACATAATATAGCCATAGCTATGATAATTAGGCGAACCCTTCGTCATAAATTCAGTCCATAGCTCCTGGTGATAAAGCCCTGCACCCGGAAGATTGGTAAGCAACATACCAAATGCAATACCGATAAGCAATAGCGGTTCAAATTGTTTCTTTATCGCAAGGTACAAAAGCAATAAAGATACTGCTATCATAACAAAGTTTTTCCATCCGCCATCAAGGAAGTTGCCAAACAACTGATAAAATCCTGTTGTTTGGAAAAACTCAAACAATTTATCTAAAAATCCCATTTTATTTACTCCTTAAAAGGAACCGTTCTTTCTTATGCGATTGTGCAAAGAACAGCGCCTGTTTCAACTGCCGAACCCTTGGTTACAACTACGTTTACTGTGCCGTCACAAGGAGCCATAATTTCATTTTCCATTTTCATAGCTTCAAGAATAATAAGAACATCGCCTTTTTTAACCTGTGTGCCAGAAGCTACCTTTATATCAAGGATGTTACCGGGCATTGGCGCGTTAACAGACTCACCGCCTGCGGGTGCTGCAGCTACAGGCGCGGGGGCTGCTGCAGGGGCTGCTGCAGGGGCTGCTGCAGATGCTGCTGCGGGAGTTGGTGTTGCTGCAGGTGCAGCAGGAGTAGCCTTAACCTCAGATGCGTCAATAGCTTCAAGTGTGATTTCATAGGCTGTGCCGTTTACGGTTACTTTATACTGTTTCATTTTATATTACCTCTTTTTTTATTTTTTCTCTTATTGTGACTAAAGTTTTTTAAATGAAATTACGCGTATTGCAGAAACATCCTTGCCCATTTCTTCTGCGCAAACTGCTGTTACTGCTGCAATAATTTCCTGACGGTTTTCTATAACCGTATTTTGTGCTGCGGGCACTGATGCAACTGCCGAGACAGGTGTTTCTTCTGACTTGCTTGTTTTTGCAAAGAAAGATCCCATAATCTTACAAATAAGGATTATAAGCACAAGTCCCACAAAAACAACACCCACACCCATTACAACAACCATCCAATCAGGTGTTGCCGAAGTTACGTCTGTTGCGATTGCTAAATTTTTAATTATTTCCACTTGTTTTGCACCTCCCGAAAATGCAATAAAAATTGTTAGTAAAATCGAGAAAATCCGATTCTCTCCCAATTGTACTTATTATATTACAAAACATCAAGAAAAACAATACATATTTTGACATTTTTAAAATTATTTTTAATGTTGCTTTTTTGCTTGAAACACGCGTTTCTTTATGTTATTATACACTTGAAAATAATTCCTTTCTGGAGGTAAAATTTATGGCAAACATCATCCCGCGTCCCGCCAAGTCCAAAAAGACTGACGATAAAATTTGGTTTTCTAAAAAAACAGTAATCTCGGGCGAATTTTCAGAAGTTACAACGCTTTTTGAGAGCCTTATTCCCGATCCTGCCGAGGCAGAGGCAAACAATCTCACCTTTATCGTTGATAACGACATCGCCGAAGAGGGCTATAAGATAATCTACGAAAACGGTGATATCAATATTTTTTGTTCTTCTCGTGCAGGTGCGCTTTACGGTTTTATGTCACTCGTTCAGCTCGCATCGGGCAACGACTCGTTTAATGCTGTTTTGATAGATGATGCGCCCAAATACGCTTGGCGTGGATTTATGCTTGACTGCAGCCGTCATTTCTGGAGTATGGATAAGCTCAAGCAGATTTTGGACTTTATGGCAAGCATTAAGATGAACGTTTTCCATTGGCATCTTGCAGACGACCAGGGCTGGAGAATAGAGATAAAGAAATATCCTCTTCTTACCGAAAAAGGCTCTGTAAGAAAAGGCACACAATATTCTGTGGCGCATAAGCGCGACATATATTCTACATATAACGAAGGCGAATACGGCAGAGGCTTTTTCTATACTCAGGAGGACGCAAAAGAAATCGTAGCCTACGCTGCCGATCGCAACATTATGGTTGTTCCCGAAATTGACGTGCCCGGTCACTCAACAGCCGCAATTGCCTGCTATCCCGAGCTTTCCTGCACAGGTGAAGAGATAGAGGTTGAGCCGCACTTTGGTATTTTTAAAAACAATCTATGCTGTGGAAAACCTCAGGTTTACAAATTTATAAAAACGGTTATTGATGAGCTTTGTGAAATTTTCCCTGCGCCCTATTTCCACATTGGTGGAGACGAAGTCGTGTCAGAGCCTTGGGATAACTGTCCCGACTGTCAGGCTCTTATGAAAAAAGAAGGTCTTAAAGATCACGTTGCACTTCACGGATATTTTAACAACATTCTTGTTGCTCATCTTAAAGAAAAAGGCAAACGCACTATCGGTTGGAATGAAATTATCAGCGATACTATGGACGATAGCGCAATTCCGCAGGTTTGGACAACCCGCGCTGTCGAAAAGGCTGTTGAATGGTCAAAGACCAAGGGCCCTGTGCTTCTTACCCAGTATAATTATTTTTATTCCGATATGGCATATTCGGTTATGCCGCTTTCAAAAACCTACAACTACAGCCCTTATTTTGAAGGCTTTGAGGACGAGAACATTTTGGGCGTCGAAATGCCACAGTGGACCGAATATATAACAAACGAGAAAAAGTTTGACTTTCAGACTTTTGTTAGACTCCTGGCAGTCAGCGAAATCGGTTGGACCGATGTTCGCAACAAGCATTACGAAGATTTTGAAACAAGGGTTGAATCTATGCGCCCATACTTTAAGGGCATTGGAATTAACCTTGCTCCAAAGTATATTTATTGCGGCAATACAATTACGGGTGCCGAAAATATGACCGAGGAAATCCGTAAAGAAAAAGGAAGATATGTCTGGTCAAGAAATCCAAACTATGAATTTGAACTTTTAGATGCATATAAATTTTAAGGTTTATCAGAAAAGGAGTTACCTTTCACGGTAACTCCTTTTATTTTTACAGTTTCAACATTTTTTGTATTGCTTTTGTTTTCACAAGCAATGTTGTGCCGATACAGGTAAGTACAATTTCAGGTAACATATACCCACCATTATAGCAAAGTGAATAAAGCCATATATTGTTCCAGCCATCCGGCATCCATATATCAAAAATATACACACCCGTTGCAAAGTGACATAAAAATCTTAAAATGGTTGCGATTGCTACGCCTGCAACAATACCCCAAACGCCCTTTTTGCTAAAAATTCCACTGATGCCAAGCACGGTATATGCAATTATATAGTCAAGCAAAAAGGTTGCAACTACCGCACCTGCCGACAGACCCCAGCTCATTACCTCGCCCATACTGATAAAAAGCTGTATAATTGAATATACAAAAGCCGCGCCAAAACCCCATTTAAGACCTAACATACACGATAAAAATGCAACAGGCACCATCGAAAGCACCGTAACGCCTCCACCAAGCGGCGGTTCGTACGGCTTTAAAAAACTCAGCACCGTGCCAAGAGCTATCATTACGCCGCAAAGCGCAATTTTTTTAATATTGTTTTTTTGATTTTCCATAATTCTTTTCCTTTCCATTTCTGATGAAAATAAAAAGCAAAAACCGCATTACCTTTTGGTAATGCGGCATAGGTGTTTTTTATTCTCCTACGGCGGCATTA
>JAZSBS010000078.1:0-11930 GCA_045602525.1 Acutalibacteraceae bacterium | reverse complement strand
CATCGGTATTAATGCCCGTATCAAGTGACCCCCCACCCGAAATTTCACCGCGGCTATCAACTACCGCAATGCGTCGATAGCCGCCGTATTCTCCGTTTGACAGTAGCCTTATCAGATCGCGTAGCATAGTTGTTTTGCCGCTTGCGGGCGGTCCTGCAATCAGTAGTCCGCCACTGGTATAAGGCAATAAAACATTAGCACAATCAAAAATCTGACGTGCTATTCTGATATTTATTGAAGTAACAGACATTAACATTCCGTCTTCATTAAACACACCGCACACACCAGCGCGACCGCCGTATGGCAGAGATACAAAGCCTTGTTTTATTTCGCCTTCGTGAAGATAGACAGACCTATTACAAAGCAATGATAAGGTTTGCTCTATATCCTTACGCGTTGCAATCAAACAGTTTTTGGATAGCACGTTTGAAACCATACTGTTTTGGCATACAAAGAGCACCGTGCCGCCAACAGTAAGACACACCGGCAATCCAACACGCAACCGTATCTCTTCACATTTTTGTTTTATCTCTTGTGGTATAAATGTAAGGGTTGTTCGTATTCTGTCGGCAATTTGTAAAATTGTTTTATCAAATTCCATTTGTACTTTACCGTCCTTTAATTACAATTTATGAACAGCAAGTCCCATATAGAACAAAAAAGTCTTGTTCGTGTGAACAAGACTTTTAAACTATAAAATATTAATTTTATTCCTCATCGGGCATATCCCAGTTGTGCCAGATTGCCTGAACATCATCATTATCCTCAAGCATATCTATAAGCTTTTCCATCTTTACTTGTAAATCAGGATCATCGATTGCTGTCATAGTACCGGGTATGTACTGCACCTCTGCTGAAAGGAAGCTGTAACCCTTCTCTTCCAACGCGTCACGAACTGCACCTAAATCGTTAGGCTCGGTTGTGATTTCAAACACATCGCCGTCAAAGCTGAAGTCATCAGCGCCTGCCTCGAGGGCTGCTTCCATAACGGTGTCCTCGTCAAGACCCTCGCCTTCAATAGCGATAACGCCCTTACGCTCAAACATAAACATTACAGAACCTGATTGACCCAGGTTTCCGCCGCATTTGTCAAAATAGTGACGCATTTCGCCTGCTGTACGGTTTCGGTTATCGGTAAGGGTTTCTACAACAACCGCTACACCGCAAGGACCGTAACCCTCGTAGATGAGTTCTTCGTAATCATTACCGCCTGCCTCACCGGCAGCCTTTTTAATAATACGCTCAATGTTATCGTTAGGCACATTGTTTGCCTTCGCCTTTGCAATAGCGTCTTTAAGCTTACTGTTTTCCTGAGGATTTGGTCCGCCCGCCTTAACGATTACAGAAATTTCACGACCGATTTTTGTAAAGATTTTAGCCTTTGCAGCATCGGTTTTTTCTTTTTTGCGTTTAATATTGTTCCACTTGGAATGTCCTGACATAACTTTACGACCTTTCAAATTCGTTTTTACAACCTAAACATTTTATCACATATCGCGGTTTTGTTCAAGTGCTTTTTCAAATATTATATTTATATCTTTAATACTTGATATTTCGCCGCACATACGACGAAGTGCTGCTGAGCCACGAAGTCCCGTAAGATACCACGCGGTGTGTTTTCGTGACTCTAAAATTGCGGTCCGAGGCTCTTTATATTTATGCATAAGCTCTATTTGAGCAAGACAGGTTTTAAAGCGTTCTTCTAAAGTGGGTAGAGTGTATCCCCGACCCTCAAAATAAGCGTTTATTTCATCAAAAACAAAGGGGTTTCCTTGTGCCCCGCGACCTACCATAACATAGTCACAGCCTGTATATTCGTACATAAATTTCGCGCTCGCAGCATCCGCCACATCGCCGTTTGCAATAACGGGGATTTTTACTGCCTTTTTAACATCGCGAATAATGTCATAATTTACAGGCGGCGCATACATTTGCTTGCGTGTTCTACCGTGAACAGTTATTGCCGCAGCCCCTGCCGCCTCGCACATTTTAGCAAGTGTGACCGCATTGATACTATCGTCATCCCAGCCTGATCGCATTTTTACGGTAATCGGCACGTGAGATACCCGCACTACCTCTTCTACTATTTTTGCGGCAAGCTCCGGTTCTTTCATAAGTGCACTGCCACCACCGTGACCGGCAACCTTTGGTGCGGGACATCCCATATTTATATCGATAAAATCAGGGTTTGACTCTTCTGCGCGCAAACCCGCCGCCGCCATAATATCGGGGTCTCGACCAAAAAGCTGTGACGCACAAGCCGCCTTACCGGAAAAGCACTCAAGCAATCTTGCGGATTTTTTATCACCCTGAATAACGCCTTTAGCACTTGTTAGTTCACCTACTGTAAAACCCGCGCCAAACCCAACACATATTTCTCTCATTGCTCTGTCTGCAACGCCTGCCATAGGAGCGAGAGCAGCATAACCTTTAACTTCAACATTACCAATTTTCATCATAATGTATTTATTATAACTAAAAATGAATTTTCTGTCAATTTTTTAAATTTTGTAGTGACAAAATAATATAATGATGTTATAATAATTATAATTATATATTATAAGGAGAAATGGCGTTTTGAAACTGCTTGCAATTGACGGAAACAGTATAATAAACCGCGCTTTTTACGGTATAAAATTGCTATCTACAAAAGATGGCACCTACACTAATGCCGTATATGGTTTTATAAACATTTTAAACAAACTGCTTGAAAAAGAAAATCCCGATTGCGTTGCAGTGGCATTTGATCTTAAGGCTCCAACCTTTCGTCATAAAATGTACGATGCATATAAAGCGGGTCGTCACGCCATGCCTGACGAGCTACGCGGGCAGTTCCCCATTCTTAAAGAATGGCTTACCCTTGCGGGATATAGCTATATTGAATGTGAAGGCTATGAGGCCGACGATATTTTAGGCACTTTGGCGTACAATGCCCACAAAAGCGGCAACACCTGTGTAATTGCCACGGGTGACCGCGACTCACTTCAGCTTATATCAGACAGTACCCGCGTGTTACTTACTGTTACCAAAATGGGTCACCCCGAAATTACCGATTATACAGTAGAAAAGTTGTTTGAGGATTACGGTCTTACCCCTAATGAAATGATAGAGCTCAAATCACTTATGGGTGATTCATCTGACAATATTCCGGGTGTCACAGGCGTAGGTCAAAAGACTGCTACAGACCTTATAACCAAATATCACAATATTGACTATATCTATGAACATTTAGACGAGCTTGATATTAAAGATGGCGTACGCTCAAAGCTTGCCGCTGATAAAGACAATGCCTTTTTAAGCCGTACTCTCGGCACGATAAATCACGATGCGCCGATTGATAACAACATTGAAAACTATATAATCGGTGAAGGCGATAAAAATGGATTATCACACCTTATGACCCGCCTTGAATTTTTTAAACTTATGGATAAAATGGGCATTACCCCGAGTAGCACTATCGCAAATGCAACAAAAGCTTGCAATTCCTGTTTTAAAATCGGCACTGCGGCTGACATTAAGGATACTGTTGATATCTATATTGACGGTACTAACGCCGCCGCTGTAAGCAATGGATATGTTTGTAATCTTAACGCGACCGAGCTCGTTGCCGTTTTAGAAAACGATTATATAACAAAGCGTGTTTACGACTATAAAAATCTTTGCAAAAAAAATCCCAATATTAAAGCGGTAAAGTTTGATGCAATGCTCGGCGGTTATCTTTGTAACCCGTCTGCATCCGACTACTCACTGTCGCGCCTTATTGCCGAATATGGCACCGATATACAAATAGAAAACTGTGACGATGAGCTTTTGCTAACCGCAGCACAGTTTTCCACTTGTTGTGACGGACTTACCAAATTACTCAAAGACAGCGGTCAACTTGACCTTCTTTACGAAATAGAGGTACCTCTTGCACGTGTGCTAGGGTGTATGGAAACCGTAGGTTTTCTTGCCGACTTTGACGGACTTCAGGAACATTCTCAACACCTTCAAACAAGAATTGATACTCTAACAGCAGAAATATACAATCTTGCAGGCGAAGAATTTAATCTTAATTCCCCAAAACAATTAGGACAGATTTTATTTGTAAAATTAGGACTCCCTGCTAAAAAGAAAACCAAAAGTGGTTTTAGTACAAACGCAGAAGTGCTTGAAGATTTACGTTACGACTTTCCCATAGTAGATATGATTTTGCAATACAGACAGCTTGCAAAGTTAAAGTCCACATATTGCGACGGCCTGCTCGCATGCCGTGGTGACGACGGCAGAATTCACTCTACCTTTAACCAAACCGAAGCACGAACAGGCAGAATAAGCTCGCTTGAGCCTAATCTACAAAACATACCCGTCCGTACCGACGAGGGTAAAATTTTACGCAAATTTTTTATAGCGCGTAACGGTTATGTTCTTTGTGACGCCGACTATTCGCAAATTGAACTGCGCGTACTGGCTTCAATGGCACAAGACCCGATTATGATTGATGCCTTCAAAAGTGATACCGATATTCACACCGTTACTGCTTCGCAGGTGTTCAATATACCGATTGAGATGGTACTTCCTGTTATGCGCAGTCGCGCGAAGGCCGTTAACTTTGGTATAGTTTATGGCATAGGCGCATTCTCACTTGCAAAAGACATCGGTGTCAGCCGTAAAGAAGCCGACACATATATCAAAAACTATCTTGACACCTACAAAGGCATTGCCGCTTATATGGAAAATACTATCGCTCAGGCAAAGGCTGACGGTTATGTTTCGACATTATTTGGCAGAAGACGATATCTGCCTGAGCTTGTGTCTTCCAATGGTATGCTTCGCGCCTTTGGTGAACGCGTTGCTCGCAATGCGCCAATACAAGGCACCGCAGCCGATATAATAAAAATCGCAATGATACGTGTAAGTGAACGCTTGAAAAAAGAAATTTCTGATGCCAGACTTATTTTACAGGTGCACGATGAATTGATTGTCGAATGTAAAGAGCAAGATAAAATCGCTGTCTGCAAAATTCTTGAAGAAGAAATGTCGGCGGCGGCAAACCTGTCGGTAGAACTTAAGGTTGATGCTCACTACGGTAAAAACTGGCTTGAGGCAAAAGACTGATATGAATATTATTTTTGTATGCACAGGTAATACCTGCCGTAGTCCTATGGCAGAATATTATTTAAAATCTAAAAATTTAGATGGTATTTGTGTTTCAAGCCGCGGTTTTAGCGCTGGTGATGCCGCAAACCCAAACTCTGTCGCCGTTATGAATGAAGTAGGAATTGATATATCAAATCATATTTCACAATACTTTACTACAGAAGATGTGAAAAAAGCCGACATGATAATCTGTATGACCGAATCACACAGACAGCTTTTAATATCATCGGGCGTAGAATCACAGCGTATATCTGTTTTATCCGGTGGCATCCCCGACCCCTTTGGTTGTGATATTGATACCTATCGCCAATGCCGTGACAGCATTTTTGCAGGCATTGATACTCTCATAATCGAAGGCTTTTTCAGTCAAATTGAAATAATTGAGGCAACAAAAGGCAATGTAATAGATATTGCGAATATAGAAAAAGAGTCTTTTTCTACCCCTTGGAGCGAAACGTCTATACGCGAATCTATGGATGCGGGCACCTGCTTTTACGTAGCGTATACAAAAAATGTTGTCGTAGGTTATATGGGGATTTCAAAAATTGTAGGCGAAGGCTATGTAACAAATATAGCTGTCTTGCCACAGTACCGCCGAAAAGGCGTTGGTAAATCGCTACTTCAGTATGTAACAAAGACCTGCGAACATCAGCTTGAGTTTATCTCTCTTGAGGTGCGCGTTTCAAACGATGCCGCAATCTCACTTTACAAAAAATTTGGATTTACCCAAGTTGGCAGGCGCAAAAAATTTTATACCCATCCCGACGAAGATGCATTAATAATGACAAAAACTTTCATTTGAAACTCTTGGTGATTTAATGATAATTTTAGCAATTGAATCGTCTTGTGACGAAACCTCGGTAGCAATAACCGATGAGCGAGAAATTCTTTCAAATATAATATCCACACAAATAGCCGAGCACAAAATATACGGCGGTGTTGTTCCCGAAATTGCCTCACGACGACATACCGAGGCTATAAGTCAGGTATGTAACGAAGCATTAAATGTCGCAGGTATTACATACAGCGATATTGATGCTATTGCCGTAACATTTGCCCCCGGTCTTATTGGTGCTTTGCTTGTTGGTGTTAATTTTGCAAAAGGCCTCGCCCACGCGCTTTCGGTTCCGCTTATCCCCGTACATCATCTGCGTTCGCATATTGCAGCTAACTATATTGATGCACCCGAGCTTAAGCCTCCGTTTATGTGTCTTACGGTATCAGGCGGTAATACAATTATTACAGAAGTTACCGATTATACAAAGTTTACCCCTATCGGTCGCACGACCGATGATGCCGCCGGTGAGTGCTTTGACAAAACGGCTCGCGCTTTGGGACTTTCTTATCCAGGTGGCGTAAACCTTGATAAAATTGCTACTGTTTCAGATACGCAAAAATATCCCCTCCCCACGCCCCATACCGAAAATCCGTTTGATTTTAGTTTTTCGGGACTTAAAACAGCTGTTGTAAATCTTGTGCACAACAAAACGCAAAAGGGTGAAGAAATCGACATACCTATACTTGCTGCTACCATAAGGCAAAAGGTTTGTGATATACTAATTCAAAAAACTTTATCAGCCGTAGAAAGTCGCGGATATAAAACTCTCGTTATGGCAGGTGGAGTTTCGGCAAATTCTGAGCTTCGCGTAAGAATGCAGCAGGAATGTGACAAAAACGGCATAAAGCTTTATTATCCGCCACTTAAATATTGTGGTGATAATGCCGCTATGGTTGGCGTTCAAGGATATTATGAGTATCTTGATGGCAACACATCTGATGCTTCGCTTAACGCGACAGCAACTTTACCTATTAATTATCGATAATTCGGAGGTTTTATTTATGGAAAATAAAAAACTTCTTATTATAACAAATCCTCGCTCTGGCAAGGCAAAAATTAAAAACGACCTTTTAAAGATTATTCAGATTTTTTCCGATGCCGATTTTGAGGTTACCGTTTACCCTACAAAACGTCAGGGTGATGCAACAGTTAAGACACAGTCCTTAAAAGACGGTGAATACGACCGCATTGTAGTGTGTGGAGGTGACGGTACTCTAAACGAGGTTATAACAGGCGTTATGCGCAAAGGACTTAATTGTACCTTAGGCTATATTCCGTCAGGCACACTTAACGAATGGTCGTCAGGACTTAAAATTTCACGGAATGCTGCGGTTGCCGCAAGTGATATTATAACTGGTCGTGAAACCGACCTTGATATTGGTAAATTCGATGATAAATATTTTTCATACACTGCCTCATTCGGCGCTTTTACCGAGGCTTCATATTCGGCGCCACAGGAGGTAAAAAACGTATTAGGTCAGGCAGCATACTTTTTTGAAGGAATGAAAAGTCTTAGTAACATAAAACCCATTCATTTAAAATTTAAATGCGATGACCGCGAAATTGAAGATGATTTTCTGTTTGGTGCTGTATCAAATTCTATGTCGGTTGGCGGAATTGTAAAATTCAACGACTCTGTAGTTAAACTTAACGATGGTCAATTTGAAGTTTTGCTTATTAAAAATCCATCCACGATACTGCAGTTTCAATCAATTGTTGACGGCATTTTGCGTAAGGATTTAAGCCGTGACGGTATCGAGTTTTTCCACACGCATGAAATCACGGTTATGGGCGGTGCAGACCTACCGTGGACCCTCGACGGCGAATATGCCGCAGGCAAAGACATTATCACCCTTACCAACATACCCTCGGCAATACATTTAATTGTACCGTCTGAAACAGAAATTAAATAATTTTAAGGAGTTTATATATGTTTACAAGAGATATAGGTGTAGACCTTGGAACTGCAAATACCTTGGTTTGTGTAAAAGGTAAAGGCATTATTATGCGCGAGCCCTCGGTTGTGGCTTATGATGTAAGAAATGGTGCCGTACGCGCTGGAGGCCGTGAAGCAAAAGAAATGATAGGCAGAACCCCAGGTTCTATTGTGGCTGTACGTCCTTTAAAAGACGGTGTTATTGCCGACTTTGACGTAACCGCTGCAATGCTTAAACGCTTTGTAAACGAAGCGTTAAAGGGCTCTCTGTTTTCACGTGTACGTATGGTAATATGCATACCCACAGGCGTTACCGAGGTTGAAAGCCGCGCGGTTTACGATGCCGCAAAGCAAGCGGGCGCATATGATGTTGACCTCGTAGAAGAACCAATGGCGGCGGCGGTAGGCGCAGGTTTACCCGTGCAGGAAGCAACAGGTAATATGATAGTGGATATTGGTGGTGGCACGAGTGAAATAGCTGTTATTTCACTCGGCGATATCGTTACTGCACAGTCGCTTCGTATTGCGGGAGACGACCTTGATGAAGCCATCATAAACTATATGCGTAAAAAACATAATCTACTTATCGGCGAACGCACTGCAGAGCAGATAAAAATTGACATTGGCTCTGCAAAAGCATATGAAAATGAGACCTCGATTGAAATTAAGGGCAGAAACGTTGTTGATGGTCTGCCAAAAAATGTTACCATAACATCCGCCGAGGTACGCGGTGCTATGTTAGACACAATTTCACAAATAATAGACGCTATACGTTCGACACTGGAAAAAACTCCGCGTGAGCTTTCGGCAGATATTATCGACAGTGGTATAACCCTTACCGGTGGCACGGCGTTACTTCGCGGACTTGCCGAGCTTATTGCCGAAGAAACGGGTATGCCCGTAAGCATTGCGGCAAATCCCCTTGATTGCGTAGTTTTAGGTGCTGCAAAGCGTCTCGAAGGCGATGTTGGTTTCCAAAACTACACCTTCCGCAGAGGAAAAAGATTTAGATAAACTAAGGAGAAATATAAATGCGTTTTTTTCTTCGCAGCCGTCAGTTTAAAATAATACTTTCCATATTTTGCGCTGTCGTTTTGCTTACTGTATCGACTGTAATAATCGGTAAACGTATGTCCCCACAAACCGACATAGCTGCCACCCTTACAGCGCCTTTCAAAAATCTGTTTACAAATGTATCGAATATTGTTACTGATTTTTTTGACAACTACAATAACGGCAGTAAATTAAGTCTTGAAAACGCAGAGCTTAAGGCAGAAATTGACGCTTTGCGCCAAAAGATTGCAGATTATGAAGAAATCACAGAACAAAACAACTTTTACAAGGAGTATCTCGGTATAAAAGAAAGCAATTCCGATTTTGCCTTTATTGACGCAACTCTTATTGCAAGAGACCAAGACGATCCCTACGGCAGTTTTACAATAAATCGCGGCTCGACATCTGATATTGCCAAATACGACCCTGTTATAACAGATGCAGGTATTGTAGGATATATAACCGAAGTTGGCCTTACCTCCTGTAAAGTTACTACCATATTAAGCCCCGATATCACACTCGGTGCGCTCGACAACAGAACTCATGACTCGGGTATTGTGACCGGCGCATTGTCATTTGCAAATAAAAACTTATGTCAGTTTGCAAACCTATCGCGTTCTTGCAATGTGGCAGTGGGCGACTACATTATCACATCGGGCGAGGGAATATTCCCCGAAGGACTTCTTATTGGCTCTGTACACAACATTGGTATTGATGAAAACAACAATTCAATCTATGCCGAAATAAAGCCTTTTGCCGAAATATCAGAGCTTCGCTCGGTAATGGTTATCACCTCTTTTGAGGGTCAGGGCGGCATAAGTGTTGAGGATGGTAAATAAGACTTATGAAAAGCCGAAAAAATATTTATAAACTGCGCATTATTAACACACTGTTATTTGCCGTTTTAATTTTTCTTCAGTATAATAGTGTTTTTTCTTTTAAAATTGCACAGGCAAACCCTATGCTACCGCTTGCGCTACTGGTAACTGTGTGTATGTTCTGTTCCGAGGTTACTGCCGCAATATCAGGTCTTGTAGTCGGAATTTTTATGGACACAGTAGCTTCCACGCCACAAGGTTTTAATGCGGTTTTACTAATGTTTTTGGGACTTGCATCTGCACTTGTTATAAGATATCTTTTTAACAATAACGTTTTATCTTCTGTTGCGCTATGTAGCCTGTGTACAGTTGTTTATTATTTATTGCGATGGATTTTCTGTCTTGCATTTTCTGCTTCACTAACAGAAAATCTAACCTATCTGATGCAGACTGCGTTTCCATCTGTAATATATACCGCAATATTCGCGGTTCCCTTTTATTATCTTGAAAGAGCGTTACACAATAAATTTTACAGATAACCTTTTTAAAATTTTCAAATAAGTGAGGTGACTTTAAGTGCCGTTTACAAAAAAACACCAGACAACACTTACCGTACTGTCTATATTGCTTGTTATTGTAATGATCTTATATACCGCAAGAATATATTCCATACAAATAGTAAATTCTGATAAGTACTCATCTAATGCTAAGGGCAGCACAGCCTCAAGAACGGCAGTTCTTAAAGCGCCCCGCGGTGAAATACTTGACTGTTACGGCAGACAGATTGCTGCAAACCGTGACGGATATAACATAGTTTTTAATAAAGCCTATGTTAAAGAAAATCTTAACGATATTATTTTAAGTCTTGCAAATCTGCTCGACCAAAAAAGTGTAGAACATCGGGACAAGCTTCCGCTTGAGTATACATCACCGTACGGTTTTAAAGAGGGCGAATCAACCGCAAAGCTTATCCAAACCTTAGAGCTTGCCGAATACGCGACTGCCGCTAACTGCTTCACAAGGCTTATTGAACGATATGAGCTTGAAGGCTATACTCTTGAACAGCAACGTAAAATTATGGGTGTACGCTACAGTATGGAGATTGAGGATTTTTCAATTTCATACCCATTTACCTTTGCCGAGGATATACCAACAGAGCTTATGCGTCAAATATCTGAATCACACTTTGTATTAGATGGCGTATCCGTAGAGGTTGTGCCCTTCAGATATTATCCCGATACTTCCCTTGCAGTAAATCTTATCGGCACAGTAGGTCCTATTTACGAGGAGGACTGGGCAGATGGTGAAAATTACAAGGAGCGCGGCTATGCCTTTGATGATAAGGTAGGTAAAAGCGGCATTGAATACTATGCCGAAAAATATCTACGTGGTATTGACGGTGAAATCACCTATTACCTTGACGAAGAGGGCAATATTATAAGCAAGGAAATTACCAAAAAGGCAGTAGCAGGAAAAACGGTAATGCTGACAATTGATGCTAAAATGCAACGCACCGTACAGGATGCACTTGCCAACACCGTAAGAACACTGCAAAGTGAGGGCGGCACGGCAAGAGCGGGCAGCGCCGTTGTTATTAATATAAATACAGGCGGTGTTATTACATCTGCAAACTACCCAACATATGATACAGCAACAATGTCAGAAAATTATGAGGCACTACTTGCCGACCCCACAAACCCGCTTACAGACCGCGCCTTTCAAGGTGTATATCCGATAGGCTCTACCATAAAGCCTATCGTTGCGGCGGCGGCGCTTGAAAACAATCTTTATAATACGGGTGAAGTTATTTTTTGCAAGCGAGAATTCGACTACTTTGACGACTACAAACCTGATTGTATGCATTATCACGGCAATATGGGACTTACAGCGGCGCTTTCACGAAGCTGTAACTACTTTTTCTTCGAACTTGGCACACGCATAGGCGCTATTACAATGACCGACTATTTCAAACAGTTTGGTCTTGGTGTTAAAACGGGTGTTGAAGTAAATGACAGCTCAGGTATACTGGTAGAGCCTACATCCAACGGTGTCGGCGGTGATACTCTGCAGATTGCTATTGGTCAGATGAACGCCTTTACACCTCTCCAGCTTGCAAACTATGTTGCTACATTTGCAAGTCGGAGGC
>JAZSBS010000077.1:0-7350 GCA_045602525.1 Acutalibacteraceae bacterium | reverse complement strand
ATAGCGTGTTGCCCTGAGGTCTATCAAACTCGTTGTTGCCTGCACCGTTTTTACCAAGCGCAAAAAACAAACTTGTACCAACAATGGCAACAATTAAAACGGCGGCAATAATTATGAAAAGGACCTTTTTAGCTTTTATGAAGCTCCAAGCCTTTTTAAACAGCTCGCCAATTTTGTTAAAGAAACCTTTTAATTTTTCCATAACTCCTCCTGCACAAATAATAAAAATTTTATTACGGCATACTACGCCTAATTATTCAATATATTTTAACATATCAAATGTATTTTCGTCAATATTTAAATGTAATTATTTTTATAAAAAATTAACCCAACATAAAAATGTTGGGTTAATTTATACCGGTATAATCAAACTTGGGTATAAAGTTTTTATTTGCGCTGGTCCGCTCCTGAATATAACAATTGTCAAAACCACTATCGGCAATGTAGTTAACCACCTTGTCATATTCCCTTGCGGTTATCTTACGATTTATAATTGGCATATCAGCCGCAGGACCAAGAGGTATATATTGACTCATAATACTGAAATAGGCATTGGGAGTATTTTGCTGCACCCAGTCAAAAACATATATTGCATCGCGAGTTGATTGCGGCAACAGCAGATGACGTATGATAAGTCCTTTTTGCATAATACCGTTTTGAAATATGCATTCCCCTTGTTGACGATAGGCTTCAAGCAAAGAGTTTTTACATACATCAACATAATCGGAAGCATTTGAATAAAGACGCGCCTTATTATTATCGAAATACTTAAAATCCATTAAAAATATATCAACATAACCTTCAAGTCTTTTAAGAGTATCTACACATTCATATCCACTCGAATTATAAACTATTGGAATGTTAGGTCTGTATATATCAAGGGCTTTTATTATACCATCGGCAAAATGCGTAGGAGTTACAAGATTTATATTGTGAGCACCATCACTCTCAAGTTTTTTAAAAATATCTGCCAATTGACCCGCAGTTAACGTCTTGCCTTTATTTTTTGTGCTTATATCAGCATTTTGACAATAAACACAATGCAAAGAACACCCACTAAAGAAAATCGTTCCTGAGCCATTTTTACCACTTATACACGGTTCCTCCCAAAAATGAAGTGCCGCACGTGATACCGTTAGCAATTCAGACATACCACACACACCGCCAACATTATCGTTTAACGTACGAAGCGCGTTACACTGTCGTGGGCATAGATTGCACAGCATCAAGATTCTCCTTTTGTTCTTTTACCTTAGGCTCTAAAATGCGACGTTTCACAATTAAATTCTCATACGTTTTTTTGTAACTTACACGGCAAACATATTTTTTACCGCAATCTTCACAAACAAAATTTGCATTAAACCAATTGTTGTGATAACGCCATTTGGATAGCCTATGCATTTTGTTCTCACATTTTTCACAATAAAAATCAAGTGTATCTTTGTCAACAAGTTTATCGTTGATACGACTTACATAATACGGTTTAAAATATAATTGCTTGTAAAACTCAGGGTCGGATGTATCTTTTATAAGATTTTCAAATGCTGTCTCATTATAATACTTTTTAAGTAGCGCGGCAGAAAGCAAACTGTCATCCTTAGCCGTATGTAAATCATAACAATCAGTAGTAATACCTAAAAGCTCTGCTGCGTGTGAAAGTGAAATCTGCGATTTAATTTCGTGACCTAAAATTCGTAATTCATCCTGAATAAACTTTTGTAAATCAAGGTATTTATCAATTTTGAATTTTTGGTTTTTAAGCAGATATTTTTCGTTTTCAGCAATAGTATACAGGTCTGAATTGCTCCAAGTGATTGTTATGGTGTCATCACCAAGCCAATCATTATATCGTTCAACTGCTTCTTTAAGTGAAATACCGTTGAGCATCATTTCTTTGGTAATACCCGTAAGCTCAGTAAAACGCTTTGATACCTTTTTACAAATAGATGATTTTACAGTAACATCAAAAATATCAACAATATTAAAATTTTCATCTAATTTTACAGCGCCTATCTGTAAAATCTGGTTTACAAACCGTTTATGCAGTTTATGATAGGCGCTATCCCATTCCATATCAAGTATAACGTAATGCATCAACGGTTTTTCGCCTCGTGCTTCATACGTAATTCCTTGTTAAGTATTCTTTTGCGAATACGAATATTATTGGGAGTAATTTCAACAAGCTCATCATCCTTGATAAAATCAAGTGACTGTTCAAGACTCATAATAGACGGTGGCACAAGCTTTAGCGCGTCATCAGAGCCCGAAGCACGTGTGTTGGTAAGATGCTTTGCTTTGCACACATTGCAAACAATATCCTCGCTCTTTGGACTTTCACCAATAATCATACCTTCATACACAGGAACTCCTGCACCGATAAACAAGCGGCCACGACTTTGTGTGTTAAAAAGTCCGTAGGCTGTACTCTCACCTGTTTCATGCACAATAATAGAGCCTGTATTTCTTTGGGCAATATCGCCTTTATATTCTTCATAACCATTAAATATATGGTTCATAATACCGTTACCGTTGGTATCGGTCATAAACTGTGAACGATAGCCAAGCAGTCCCCGCGCAGGAATTAAAAACTCAAGATGCGACATTCCACCCTCACGTGTGCCCATGTTCTGAAGCTCTGCATGTCGTGTACCAAGGCGCTCCATAACAGCGCCAACATACTGTTCGGGAACTTCTATCATTAGTAGTTCAATCGGCTCTAACAACTTGCCGTTTTCGTCGTGCTTATAGATAACATTTGGCGGCGACACCTGAAATTCATATCCTTGACGGCGCATTGTTTCAATTAGTATTGAAAGATGCAGCTCACCTCTGCCCGATACTTTAAAAGTATCGGCGCTGTCTGTTTCTTCTACACGAAGGCTTACATTGGTAAGAACTTCTTTAAAGAGTCGCTCGCGCAGATTTCGCGAGGTTACATACTTACCGTCTTTACCGGCAAAAGGTGAATTGTTCACCATAAAGTTCATTGCCAAGGTAGGCTCATCAATCTTTACAAAAGGTAGTGGTTCGATACACTCGGTATCGCAAGCACTCTCACCTATTTCAAGCTCACTGATACCTGCAACCTGAATTATATCGCCAACTGTTGCGGTCTCTACCTCGGTGCGTTTAAGACCTTGGTACATAAATAATTTTACAATTTTAACACGTGAATTAGTACCGTCTTTATGGCAAAGCGCCACCGTCTGTCCAACGTTAACAGTACCGCGTAGCACACGACCAACACCAATGCGACCAATATAATCATCGTATTCGATATTAGTAAATAATATCTGCAAGGGACCCTCGCTATCACCAACCGGCGCATCAATTTCTTTTACAATTTCTTCAAAAAGCGGCTTCATATCTGTACCTGCAATATCGGGAGCGTAAGTTGCATATCCGTCACGACCCGATGCAAATACAACCGGAAATTCTATCTGGTCTTCGTCGGCGCCAAGTTCAATAAACAAGTCCAGAACTTCATCAACAACCTCAATTGGTCTTGCCATTGGTCTGTCAATTTTATTGATAACGACAACTGCCTTTTTTCCAAGTGCCAATGCCTTTTTAAGCACAAAGCGTGTCTGAGGCATACAACCCTCGAATGCATCTACAAGCAACAAGACACCATCCACCATCTGCAGAATACGCTCAACCTCACCGCCAAAATCCGCATGTCCGGGTGTATCTATTATATTAATTTTAACACCGTTATACATTACACTGGTGTTTTTGGAAAGAATAGTTATACCGCGTTCGCGCTCAAGGTCGTTTGAGTCCATTACACGTTCGTCAACCGATTCATTATCACGAAAAGTACCGCTTTGACGCAAAAGTTGGTCAACAAGCGTTGTCTTGCCGTGGTCAACGTGAGCAATTATAGCGACGTTTCTAATATTTTCTCTTTTTTCCACTGCCATTTATAAGTCCCCTAAACTAATAACAATTACTTTGTGTGTTCTTCTATCCAGTTTTTATACCAATATGCCGAGTCTTTCGGAATACGCTCCTGTGTTTCATAATCGACGTATACAATACCGAAACGGTCTGTATAACCCTTTGCCCATTCAAAATTATCCATAAAAGACCACTGAAAATATCCGCAGATATCTGCACCGTCATCCGTTGCCTTTTCAAGCTCTAACAAGTAACGATGTAAAAAGTCTATACGGTTGGGATCATGTACCTTACCATCAAGCGAGACAACGTCGTGCGCTGACATACCGTTTTCAGTTATAAAGAAAGGTAGTTTGTATCTTTCGTAATAAAATCTCGGTCCCCAACGTAGTGCTTCGGGAGTAATTGGCCACTGAATAGCGGTTTTACCATGACCAACCTTGCGGGTTACATTTTGGGGATTACCATTTTCATCCGCACAAATTTCCTGACCATTATAGATATTATTAGCGTAAAAATCAAGCGGCTGGTTAATAAGCTTCATATCCTCATCTGTGATTTCGGGTAAGAATTCTTTATACATACGAAGTCCGTCTTCGGGATATCTACCAAGAATTACAGGATCACTCCACCAAGAAACGTTCCACATAAGATTGCGAGTAAGCGGTGGACACGCAAACATCTTTTTACGTGCAGCTTCAATATCAGCAGCACTTTCACTTGCAGGATAGCAGGTGGTACCCGTTGGTGCATAGCCAACTTTTATTGGCTGTTTAGCATTTTCTCGCAAAGCAATTACAGCCGCACCGTGTGCTTTAAGCACGTTGTGGCATATCTGGAAAATATCTTTGTAAAGCACCTGATAACCCGGTGCATGCGGACTAGTCATATAACCCGCACCTATAAAACATTGTGGCTCATTAAAGGTTATAAAGTTTTTAACTCGGTCAGAGAAAAGTTCTGATACCCTTGCGGCATAATCCGCAAACCACTTAACACTTTCATCATTAAGCCAACCGCCTTTTTTATGTAAAGCATATGGATAATCCCAATGGAAAAGTGTAATATATGGCTCAATACCGTTTGCCAACAATTCATCAATAAGATTCGAATAAAATTCTATACCCTTAGGGTTAAGCTTACCCGTTCCATTAGGAATAAGACGTGACCAACTAATAGAAAAACGATAGGCTTTAATTCCTAATTCTTTCATTAATTTTACGTCTTCTTTGTATCTATGATAATGGTCACAAGCTACATCACCGGTATGACCTTGTTCAACATGTGAATATTCATGACAGAATACATCCCACACGTTTTCGCCCTTGCCATCCTCGTTCCAGGCGCCTTCAATCTGATATGCCGCTGTAGCCGCACCCCAAACAAAATCCTTTTTAAAAGCCATAATTTACACCCCTGTGCTTATTATTAGGTGAATTATATCATAGTAACCTTTAAATTTCAATAACAGTTGACAAGCAAATTTATTTTTATTACAATATTTTAGTAATAAATTACAGAGGTACAAAAATGAACATACTTTTTTATACACTTGGTTGCAAAGTTAATCAGTACGAAACCGAGGCAATGCGTGAAGCATTGATTAACTTAGGTCATACAAGCGAAAAACAATTGCCGACGGATGCAGTGATAATAAACTCTTGTACCGTTACCGCCGAAAGCGATCGGAAAACACGTCAACTTGTACGCCGTATGCGTCGCGAACATCCTAATGCCGTGATAGCGCTTACGGGTTGTATGGTGCAAGCTTTTCCTGACGAAGCCAATAAATTAACCCAAGCAGACATAGTTATTGGTAACCGTGACGTGTCCAAAATTGTTGACGCAATAAACAAATACGACAATCAACGTATTTTTGAAATTAATGAGCATAAAAATGGTGACTTATACAACACGATAGGTCTTAGCAATTTTAACGAGCGAACCCGAGCATTTATGAAGATACAGGATGGTTGTGACCGTTTTTGTACATACTGCATCATCCCCTTTGCACGCGGCAGAGTTCGTTCGCGTGCGGTAGAAGATATAAAAGCAGAAGCCCAACGACTTGCCAAAAACGGATATTCTGAGATTGTTCTGGTTGGTATTAATCTTACCTCATATGGCAAAGGTGAAAATTTTGACCTATGCGATGCTGTTAATGCAGTATGCGAGGTGGAAGGTATAAAACGTGTTCGCCTTGGCTCACTCGAACCAGACCATATAACCGACAAAATGCTTAACCGATTTAAATCACAACCAAAATTCTGCCCGCAGTTTCATCTTTCACTGCAATCGGGTTGTGATGAAACCTTAAAGCGTATGAACAGGCATTATGATACCGCTTTTTATGAAGATTTGACAAACAGAATTCGCAATATATTTACCGATGCTGCAATTACTACCGATATTATGGTGGGATTTGCAGGTGAAACCGATGAAGAATTTAACAAAAGTATCAATTTTGCAAAAAAAATCGGATTTGCACGGGCACATATATTTGCCTATTCTCGCCGCAGTGGTACAATAGCCGCAGGACTTAAAAATCAGGTTAGTAACTCCGTAAAACAAACAAGAGCACATATTATGGCGGAAGCAACAAAACAAACCGAAACAAATTTTTTGAATTCACAAATTGGCAATACATATCCTGTTTTGTTTGAAACACAGGATAAAGACGTTGCAGAGGGTTATACACCAAATTATACAAGGGTTATTGTAAAGACTGAAAAAATACTCACAGGTCAAATTTGCAATGTTTTAATTAAATCCGTGCAGAATGATTACTGCATAGGTGAGCTTATCTAAAACAGTGGGGTTTATCCCCTACTGTTTTTACATTTTTAGTAAAAAAAACTTGACAAAATAATATGTTTGTTATATCATATAACTTACGCCGATGTGGTGGAATAGGCAGACACAAGGGACTTAAAATCCCTCGGTAGCAATATCGTACCGGTTCAAGTCCGGTCATCGGCACCATAAAAACCTCGTTCTTCGGAACGAGGATTTTTTTATCCATTTCGAAAGCAATGGCATATCATCACACATAAGCGTGTATATCATTAAACCTTTAAATGTTAGTGTTGATTATATGCTGCGAGGCAAAAGCGTTATAATGCATAAATAAAAGAAAAGCCGCTAAAATAGCAACTTTTCTTTCTGGCTGGGGTGGCAGGATTCGAACCTACGAATGCAGCAGTCAAAGTGCTGTGTCTTACCGCTTGACGACACCCCAATATTGAGATTTAGAAAAGCCACAGGTTAAATATTTGACCTGTGGCATTTAAGTTGGGGTGGAAGATGGGATTCGAACCCACGATCTCCAGTGCCACAAACTGGCGCTTTAGGCCAACTAAGCTACATCCACCATATAACGTTTGAACGCAAAAACTATTATATCACAGGAATTTCATTTGTCAATAGAAATTTTAATTAAAGTGAAAAATC
>JAZSBS010000076.1:0-44618 GCA_045602525.1 Acutalibacteraceae bacterium | reverse complement strand
AGTATGGGGATTTGCGAATTTACAGTTAACAGAATTTATGAGCTTTGTCGCGAGCGTAAAATTACACCGAATGCTCTGAGCTACATGTGCGGTATTCCGCAAGCTACCATTAAAAGCATTTTGAATGGCGAGAGCAAAAATCCCGGTATAGTAACCCTTAAAAAGATTTGTGATGGGCTTGAAATTACCGTAATGGAATTTTTTGATACACCCGAATATAAAAAACTCGAACAAGAACTTAAGTAATAAATTCTTTTGAGGCTTTGGCCCCTAATTTACAGGCGCTAAAAAACGCATCCTTAACCTCTAAAAAATGTATTTGTGACGTCAGTTCAAACAATTCTTCAAAACAGTTTGTTTGTTCCTCGTTTAGCTTGTTTCTGAGTTCTTTTTCTTTTTCTAATGCGCCCTTTGCGAGAGAAGAATAGACCGGTTCGGATGCTATGTTTTGCTCAGAAAGATAATCAGAAAACAGTTTACTTATGATTTTTTCCATTTGGTTACCCCCGTTCTTGTGTTAAATGTAATACATTAATTCAAAAAAGTCTTATGCTGTCAGCATAAAAAAAGAAAAATGCCGTGTTTTGTTGAAAGTTGACAAAGCACGGCTTGTTTATTATAATGATTACAGTTTGAAATGTGGTGAGAAAATGGTTAAAGATACGTCAAAAATTGTGGAAGAGTTAGGGCTCTGCCCCGATTTTAAAACCTTTTATGATGAAAATAAAGATTATATGGTTAATAAGGACTTATCCCAGCTTTTAGATGAACTAATCACAAAACACAACCTTAAAAAATCGCAAATTATTCGTTCGGCTGAAATGAGTGAGGTTTACGGATATCAGATTTTTTCGGGGCTTCGCGTACCCGAACGCAACAAGCTTTTATGTCTGGCTATCGCTATGAAGCTTAATATTGACCAGATGCAAACACTTCTTAAAACGGCGGGTTATTCACCGCTTTACGTAAAGCTCCCCTTCGACAGCATTGTGCTTTACGGGATATGTAAAGGTTTGTCAGTAATTGAAATTAACGAGATATTATACGAATATGGTTTAGATACTTTGGGGTAAATAAAAGAATGAAAAAATGTCCGTTTTGTCACGCTGATATAGAGGATAACGCCCGCTTTTGCGTGTTTTGTATGTCCCCTTTACAAGAAAAAGAGAAAATTGAAAACCAACAAAAAGATAACAAAATGTGGCTGTATGTACTTGCCGCCTTTTTATTGCTTGTATTTGCTTTCACCATAACAATATTTGCTTTAAGCAAAAATGAGGTAAATAACAATTCAGGCGATACCTCGGCATATAGCGAAACAACGCCCGTAAACACATCGTCATATACAAGCAATATTTTGTCAAGCGATAATACAAGTGATGATGCAAATGAAAATACCGCAACCGATGGTTCATCAAAAACTGACACCGAAGATAATAACAGTAACGGCACAGTAACAGAGCCTGAAAGCAGCGGCAATAAAACGTCATCTGCCAGCAGTTCGCAAGGCAGCGATGCAAGCGGCTCGTCAAGCAGTACAACCACAACGACTCCCTCGCAATCCAAGCCACAGCAAAATGATAACAACACTCAAAATTCTGAGGAACAAGATAGCAATCAAGAAATCACCACGCCAACCGAGGCAGTTTACACCTACCGCGATGCTGTTGCCGCCGATTGCTACACCGAAGGCAATATTCCCGCGCAGCCGATTACGGATGTTATAGTTATAACGGGCGTATCTTGTGCGGCAAGTGATGGAATATACAACATACCCGAAGAAATCGACGGCAAAAGAGTTGGCGCTATTATGCCTAATGCCTTTTGCGATGCCGCTATCAGCAGTACAGTTAAAAAGGTTGTTGTACCCTCTACGGTAAAAACCATTTGGCAAAACGCTTTTTCAGATTGTTACAATCTAACCGATATATATCTACGCGGTACAACTATAAACATATTTGAAACCGCCTTTGCCGATGTGTCAAATCGCACAGGAACACTAACCATACATTGCGCTCGCGACTGTAAAACCTTTGCGTTTTATTATTACCGAAATATAGTAGGCAAATATGGCGCGATATATCAGGAATGGAACGGCGGCGAAATTAAATGAAAGGTTTAAATCTTACACGCGGGCAATACATAGAAAAACTGCTCGAAATCTACCGATTGGTATGCGTACTTGCCGATAAAAACGACTGCAAGGTCTTACGACTACGACACAAGCAATTAAACCGCGATTTAGTGCTGCGTAGTTTCCCCAAGTCTGTTACGGCATATGAAATTTTGTGTGGCATAAATGCCGAAAACCTACCCGAAATATATGACGCGGTAACACTTGCCGACGGTCAGATTGTTTTAGAAGAGTTTATTAGCGGCATAACGGTTGCCGATGTTATGAAAAGCGGCATCTACCGATACCGTGGGGCAAAGCGAGTGCTTGTTTCTGTTTGCAACGCGCTTGAAATTTTGCACAAAAACAACATCGTTCACCGCGATGTTAAACCTGAAAACATAATAATCTCAGATGATGGTCGGGTTGTTTTAATCGACCTTAACATATCGCGAAAGGTATCGGCAAATACAAAAGATACCGTTATAATGGGTACTGTGGGTTATGCTTCACCCGAACAATTGGGTGTAACAGGTAGCGATGCGCGAACAGATATCTATGCTATGGGTGTGCTACTTAACGTGATGCTTACAGGCAAGCACCCAAGTGAAATATTGGCGTGCGGAAAGGCAAGCAAAATTGTAAAAAAATGCACCGATATAAGCCCAGACAATCGCTATCAGACAGCAAAAAAATTAATAGAGGCACTATAAATAAAACGCCCGTTGCAACGGGCGTTTTATTTGTTTCTCTCTTTTGTCAGCTTTTTTAGTAGTTTTGCATTATCCTTATTTATATCATCCTTACTCATACGCCATTGCCAGTTGCCTTTTGTTGTGCCCGGTGTATTCATTCGCGCATTCGAGTCAAGGCATAATAAATCCTGCATAGGAATTATACACAGCTTTGACTGTGATTTTGATAACTCGCGTATCATATCGTGTGATACACAGTTTGCGTTATTGCGTACAATTGTATTAAACATAACTCGTTGCTTTGTTGTGGCAGAATTATACCAACCAAGCGAAGTGTCGTTATCGTGCGTGCCTGTGTAGCACACCGAATTGTATGTGTAATTTTGCGGTAAAAACGGATTGTTCATATCACCTGTAAAACCAAACTGTAATATCTTCATATTAGGAAAATCGGTATGTTTTAAAAGCGAAATTACATCGGGGTCTTCCTCACCGCCTAAATCCTCGGCAATTATATTTATCTCGCCTATTGTATCACGTGTTTTATCCCAAAACACCGCGCCCTCACCGCAAACCCAAGCGCCCGTTACCGCACTTTTACTGCCGTATGGTATTTGATAATAATTTGCAAAGGCGCGAAAATGGTCTATACGCAGTACATCATACATATCTCTGCAAAAACCGAGACGAAGAAGCCACCAGCGGTATCCGTTTTGTCTTAAATTCTCCCAATTGTATATCGGATTTCCCCACAGCTGACCGTCCTTTGAAAAAACATCGGGCGGCACACCTGCCACTATCGTAGGTGTAAAATCACGACCAACCTTAAAGTCATCGGGATTTCCCCAAACATCTGCGCTGTCAGGTGATACATAAAACGGAATATCTCCTATAATTTTTATGCCCTTTTGGTTGGCATAGCGTCTTAGCTCATAATATTGACAGAAAAAGAAATACTGTGTTATTTTATAAAAATTTATTTCGCATTCATAACTCTTTTTAAATTTCTCTAAAGCATCCGGAACTCTGTACTTTATGCCGTCGGGTAGTTGTGTAAGCCTTTGTATTTGGTACACCTTGAGTGCCGCTTCGAAAATCGCGTAATCATCTAACCAAAAATCGTTATCATTTAAAAATTTTTTATAATTTTTATTACTTGTGTCAAAGCATTCTGCCGCTTTTTGCAGTAGCGGCAGTTTAAATTTTCGCACTGCATTATAATCTACATTCTGCGCAAAGTCACATCTGCCTATAACGTCTGCCGAAAGAATCCCGTCGCGCACCAAAAAATCCAAGTCAATATAAAGTATTTCGCCCGCAAAGGTGCTGGATGATTTGTACGGCGAATTTCCTTCACCTAAAGGATTTAACGGTAATATCTGCCAAAAATGTTGCTTTGCCTCGCTTAAAAAATCCACAAACCTATAGGCTTCTATTCCCAAACTTCCTATGCCATAAACTGACGGCAGCGAAGAAATCGCGCACAGCACACCGCTGTATCTTTCTGATTTTTTATCCCTTAACGGCACCGGCGGCCACACCCTTTATAATATATTTCTGACAGCTTAAATAAAATATAACCACTGGTACAATGCTAAGCACCAACATAGCCATCATGGCGCCCATATCAACCGAGCCATATCCACCCTTTAAATACTGCACGGCAATCGGTATGGTTTTATAATCACTTCCAATAACAAGGTATGGCAAAAGATAATCATTCCATATCCACATTGTATTAAGAATAGCAACCGTTATGGCTGTAGGCTTTAAAATCGGAAACACCACGTGCCAAAAGGTCTGCAGTGTATTGCAGCCGTCTATAATTGCCGCTTCCTCCAAACTTTGCGGTATTGACTTTACAAATCCCGAAAAGATAAATACCGAAAGCCCTGCACCAAAACCTAAATATATTAAAATAAGTCCAAATGGATTATCAAGACTTAATATATTTGCAATCTTTGACATTGTAAACATAACCATCTGAAAAGGCACAATCATTGAAAATACAAACAAGTAATACAGCACTTGGTTTATGCGTGTTTTAACTCGGGTTATATACCAAGCGGTCATTGACGTAAACAAAACAATTACCGCCACAGAAGCTACCGTTATAAATAACGACCAAAAAAATGCCGATATAAAGCCCGTATCATTTACACCGTTTATATAGTTTTCAACACCTGCAAAGGTGTCGGAATTTGGAAACACAAACGGTGTCTGACTTATAGAAAACTTATCTTTAAAAGAATTCGTCAGCACTGTTATTATGGGAATTAGAAATACAAAGCTTAACCCTATCAAAAATACAAATGTTAAAATGTTTGAAAATCTTACTTTTTTCATCAATTTTCAACCTCGCGACTACGGGTAAAATACAACTGCAACAGCGCTACAGCCGCCACAAGTATAAAGAAAACTACTGCCTTCGCCTGTCCTACGCCCTCGCTTCCTATCCTTCCGTAAAAGGTGTTGTATATATCAAGCGCCACCATTTGTGTCTGTTTTGACGGTGCGCCTGCCGTAAGGGCTAAATTTTGGTCAAAAAGCTTAAACGAATTGGTAATGGTAAGAAACAAGCAAATAGTAATCGAAGGCATAACCGACGGTATTATAATACTACACAATGTACGCAGAGGCCCCGCGCCGTCCACACGTGCCGCCTCAAGTATAGCGGTGGGTATATTTTGTATACCTGCGATGTAGATAATCATCATATAACCTATCATCTGCCAAGACATCAACACCACCAATCCCCAATAGCCAAAGATGGCATTCGAGGTGATGGAATATCCGTAATTATATAAAATACCGTTAATAATTAATTGCCATATATAACCCAACACTATACCGCCTATAAGGTTTGGCATAAAAAACACCGTGCGAAACAGATTAGTACCGTGTATGCCACGCGTCAGCAACAACGCCAATAAAAAAGCTATAACATTTATGCTTATAACTGCCGTAAAGGCGAACCTTACTGTAAACCACAGCGAATTTATAAAATCACCGTTTTCGCTAAACGCCCGTATATAGTTTTGCAGTCCTACGAACTGTGCGTCACTTACCGTTCTGAATTCACAAAACGACAGATAAAGCCCCATTATAAACGGCACTAAAAAGGCTATGCAAAACGCGATAAAGGTAGGTAGTACAAATACGGCAAGCCATTTTTTAGAGGCTATTCTCACTCTCGTTCACTCTTCCACATTGATTTCACTGTGTTCTCTACTTCTACCCATTCTTTATTGCCCTGCACATATTCAAGCAACGCGCCACCTACTTCGGTTTTAAATACATCGCTTGGGAATGAAGTAAATATCCAAGGCACAGTATTAACATATTCATCATTCATATAGCGAACCACCTCACGTGCAAGCGGATCGTTCGGAAGCTCGTCCTCGCTAAAGCTGTTAAAAGGCGTAATAAAATCAAGCTTGTTTGTTACGTAATCCTTGCCTGTGTCGCTACTAAAAAGCCAATACAAAAAATCAAGTGATTTCTTTTGACTGTCTTCGCTTGCGTTTTTGTTTATGGCAAGATAATTTTCCGTGCCAATGCAAAGTCCCTGTTTTTCTTCTCCCTCGACACCTATATAAAGCGGTAAAAATTTGATATCATCTTCGGCTACTGTGTTGCCGTTTACGTCCTTAATCTGCGACCATGCCCAGTTGCCGTTTTGTACCATAGCAGCCTGAGACAGAGCAAACTCTGCCATAGAATCACTTGTAGATTTAGAGCCAAGCAATCCCTTTTCGGTTACGGAATTGTTTATATATAGGTCAAAAAGGTTTTTGTAGTTTGTCGCATATCTGAACGCTACCTCTTTTGCATTAAGACCCGCGATTGTGGGGTCGGTATAATCCTCACTGCCCATAAACTCGTAATAAAGCGGTACATTAAGCAGATGTGTCTGCCAACGCCAATCCTCACCGCTTGAAAGTGAAGTTGAGGCAAATACACCCTTTATTCCAAGTTCATTCTTATGAGTGGTCATATCTTGGACCACAGCTTTAAGTGTTTCAAAGCTATTAATCTCATCTGCTCTATTGATATTGGTGGCTTTGTCTGTTAACGCAAAATACTTTTTCATAACCGCATTGTTATAAATAATTCCATAGCCTTCTACTACGTAAGGTACAGCATAAATGCCGTTACCTTCTGCATCACGAATAGCAAGCGTATCGTCACTTAACAGTTTTGCAAAATCACTTCCCTCTATGTTGAGGCAATAGTCTTTCCAAGACTGGTAACCTATAGGTCCGTTAACCTGAAAAATTGTTGGCGCGCCTCGCTTTGCAATCTCTGATTTTAAGGTCTGTTCATAGGTGTTGGCGGCGGCAGTTACCACCTTTACTGAAACACCTGTTTCCTCTTGGTATTTTTTCGCAATTTCCTGATATACATCTGCTGACTCGGGTTTAAAATTCAAAAAGTACACATCAGCACTACCTCTTTCACCACAGCCCGCAAGTGATAGTAGCGATAAAAGTAAAGTTGCGCAAAGTATAAGAGATAATAATTTTTTAGACATAAAAATTCCTCCATTTTTAATACTGATAATATCTTTGCCGCTTTTTTTGCAAATAATACAAAATGTTAAAAATCCGATTGTTACAAACGCACAATCGGATTTTTTTAAAGATTAGTCCTAATTAGTTGTATGAACAGTTATCTGTGGTGCAGTTTACTGTACAAACAACCGATGTCACCATAAGCGTAAAGAAAGCGGCAAGCAAACCTACAAATATGGCACCCAAAACACTTGTTGCGGCAAAGCCTACAGCGAGCAGTATAACAGACGTAAATATTGTACCCAAAATGCCAACGGTTAGTAGCGTTACATTAGATTCACAATAGTTTCGCTGTGTTACCGAACAAAGCTGAGGAGCCATTCCTAACAATATTGCAAGAAGTAACACGGCAACACCAAATGCAACAATATAAAACACAGGTGTCAAGGTTATAATAGCGGTAAACTGCGCAATCGCTGCAACGATACCCGCAATAATACTTGCGGCAACAGCAATAAATGCACATTCTACACGGCGGTTACAGTTTGTGGATTTCATGAATTTTCACCCCTATATATATTACGAAAAACCAATTCCAGATGTGAATTGCGACAAAAAATAAAACCACAAACTGTTGACTTTTATATATAAAAAATATAATATATATAGTAAAGGAGCGTGTTTGCCTTGAAAAAAACCGTTACAATTTGTTTTGCTAATAACAAGGGAGGCAGTGGCAAATCAACCACCTGCTGTAATGTTGGATATGAGCTGTCTAAAATGGGTTATAAGGTATTGCTGATAGATGGCGATATGCAGATGAATTTATCACTGTCACTCTTTTCAGAGGATGAAGTATTAGCATCGGCTCAAAGTGGCAACAACATTTACACTGCTGTAACCAATCAAAAAGCTATTAACGATTACATAACACCCACAAAGTACGACGGTCTTGATATGGTGCTGTCTTCAAGTCTTATGAGCAATATTGAGTTTGACCTTTTTTCAAAATGGCAACGCGAGCTTATTCTTAAAAACTGCCTTAAAAACGTTAAAGATAGCGGCGATTACGACTTTATTTTAATGGATGCGCCGCCAACGCTTGGCGGTTGGGTTATGAATATGCTTTGTGCATCTGATTACCTTGTAATCCCTGTTGAAGCAAGTCCGTGGGGACTTTTCGGTCTTGCTAATATGTTTGAATTTTTTGGTACGGTAAAGCAGATAAACCCCGAACTTTCACTACTTGGTGTTGCGGTAACAAAGGTTGATTCACGCAAAAATTATTTCAAACAGACCATTGAAACACTGCAAAACACCGATGGCGTTCATCTTTTTGAAAACTACATACGCACTGATAGTTCTATCGAATGGGCGCAGGATTCATCACTGCCTGTAGCCGCATACAAGCCGTCTGCACGCAGCGCTAAGGAATATAAATCACTCACCGAGGAGGTTGTTTCACTTGTCAATAGGTAAAAGCAGTATAGCCCGCGCGGTAAACTCAACCGCCGCGGTTAAAACTCAAAACACAAACAACTCTGCAATTGGCAGTATTACAAGCTTTCCGATTGACAAAATCGGCGCTTTATCGGTCGCAAAAGCGCCCGATGATATTGAAAGCATAAAGAAAAGCATTGAAAAGCGCGGTATACTCTGCCCCGTTTTAGTGGCTGTAACCATCAAGGGTGAAGCGTGGCTTATAGACGGCTACCGCCGTTATAACGTCGCAAAAGAATTACGCTTTACACAGATTGATGCGGTTGTTATAAATATAGAAAACAAGCGTGACGCAAACAATCTTTATGCAGAGCTTTTAAAAACAAAAGTGGTCGAAAAGGCCAACAATATACACGAAGAAAAATTCCGTGTTCTTTGCATAAAGGATCACGATCTTCCCACATATCTTCTTTAAAATTCTTTCACAAACGAGGTAATAAAAATGAATGTAGTATGTTTGGATATGGAGGGCGTATTAGTCCCTGAAATCTGGATAGCCTTTGCAAACGAGGTTGGTATACCCGAACTCAAGCGTACCACCCGTGACGAGCCCGATTATGACAAGCTTATGAAATACCGTCTTGATATTTTAAAAGAGCATAATTTAGGTCTTAAAGAAATTCAGGCGGTTATTGAAAAAATTGACGTTATGGATGGTGCTAAAGAATTTTTAGATGAACTAAGAAGTGTTACGCAGGTAATCATTTTAAGTGATACTTTTGAACAGTTTGCGGCTCCCCTTATGAGAAAGCTTGGAATGCCAACCATTTTCTGCAACACCTTAGAGGTTGCTGAAAATGGCGAGATTACAGGCTATAAAATGCGCTGCGAAAAGTCAAAACTTACCACCGTTCGCGCACTTCAGTCTTGCGGATTTGATACAATAGCCGCAGGCGACAGCTTTAACGACCTTGGTATGATACTCGCCAGCAAAGCAGGATTTCTTTTTAAATCTACTGATAAGATAAAATCGGATTACCCTGAGCTCCCAGCCTTTGAAGAGTATGACGAACTGCTTGACGCTATTAAAAAAGCTTTATAAAATGGTCTTGGGCGCAATTCGCCATTTGAATTGCGCCCAAGTGGTTTTTTAACACTATGCCGTAGTCGTACACTTACCGTCGGCTTATTCACGACTATTGCCGCGACATCGGCTTATGTACATAGCGTGGAAATTTCTTTCCGTTATCTTTATTATATTCTTAAATTTTTAAAAATTTGACCGATTTATGTAAATAAATTTTTAAGGTGATAAAATGATTAAAAATCGCATTTTAAGTTTACAAGAAAACTTAAAAGACAACGAGGCATTTTTGATATCAAACGGCGCCAACCGATTTTATCTTACAGGCTTTAATTCAAGTGCAGGTACTGTTGTTGTAACGCGTGAAAAGGCTGTGTTTTTTATAGATTTCAGATACTTTGAAAAAGCAAAAGGCGCAGTAGACAGTTGTAACGTTGTGCTGTATGACAAGGGCGACAAGGGAATTTATGAGTTTTTAAAACAAGAAAAAATTAAACTTGTGTTTGTCGAAGCCTCAAATGTAAGCCTTTCACATTATAAATACTTATGCGATGTTTTTAATGATATTAAAATATCCAAAGAAAATATATTGGATTTAAAGCTCAACGAAATGCGCGCCGTAAAATGCGAGGGCGAGCTTCAGCTAATTAAACAGGCGCAGGCCCTCACCGACCAAACCTTTGATTACATATTACCTCGTATTACTGTCGGCAGAACCGAGCGCGAGGTTATGCTTGATATGGAATTTTTTATGCGAAGCCTTGGCGCCTCGGGTGTATCGTTTGATTTTATTGTGGTATCTGGCAAAAACTCTTCCCTGCCTCACGGTGTTCCTACCGATAAAAAGATTGAAAAAGGCGACTTCATTACTATGGATTTTGGTGGCATTGTGGGTGGATACTGCAGTGATATGACACGTACTGTAGCAGTTGGCAGTATCAGCGATGAACAGAAAAAGGTTTATGACACTACACTTAAGGCACAGCTTGCCGCACTAGATGTCATTAAAGCGGATGCGGTTTGCGGTGATATTGACAAAATCGCACGCGATATAATTTATGATGCCGGATACAAGGGTTGCTTCGGCCATGCACTTGGCCACAGCGTCGGTATAGATGTTCACGAAGCGCCAAATCTTAGTCCAAACAACAATGCCACACTGCAAGTGGGTAATGTTGTCACTGTAGAACCCGGTATTTATCTTGAAAACAAATTTGGCGTTCGAATTGAGGATATGGTATATGTTACCCAAAACGGATGCATAAATCTTACCAAAAGTGATAAAAATCTGATAGTATTATAATAGCAATGATGTGTATAAAACACAGTGGATGGAAAATAGCCATCCACTGTGTTTTTATAATTTTGATTTTAAAAACTTAATGTAATAATTCCAATCCTCTCGCGAGAAGAAATGTCTGTGCGCGCGTAGGTGGTAGCCTATGTTACCTTCGGTTAAGTGGTCGTTTACTTCGGGCATTTTATCGGGAGTAATAAGTCCCTTTTCGCCCAAAATCTCCCAAGCCGTACTTGCGTGAAGTGAGGTTAAAAACTCTGACACGGGGTCAGCGGCCCAATCTTCTACCGCCGAACCTACACAAACAAGACGCGGCGCAATAGATGCTATAAGATGTGCTTGGTCGTAAGGCTTATCGTCCTCTTTACCCTGATAATCCTTAAAGTTTTCGCAAAACCAATCCCAACTGCCCCACTTTAAAAAGTCGTCTACCTTTTCGCCTGTGCCGTGCTTTGAGGTGGCGGCGCCGCCATAACCCGAATCGTTTGATATTGCACACCAAAAACGTTCATCCTGTGCGGCGGTCCAAAGCGCTGTTTTGCCAAGACGTGAGTGACCGATAACCGCAGTATGCTCGGCATCAATATCACTGCGCGTTAACAGGTAATCAAGCGCGCGTGATGCAGCATACGCCCACATACCAATTTTGCCCCACTGTGTTTTATCCTCACGTGGATTTTCTACTCCAAACATTTTTCCCATACCGTCAGAAAAATCGCCGTAATGGTTATCGTTTACAACCTCTTTGTAAACCATAACAAACAACGCAAAACCCTGATCGGTAATTTCCTCTACCGGTATATATCTATCGGGTACTCGACGGAATGCGTGATTTAAAAATACAGGTGGTTTTTCTACAGCATTTGGAATATATAATTCACTATAAAATGTAAACGGTCCGTTTGGCGTATTAAAGGTAATGTTTATATGCTGTTCGGTTACCTTACCGGCATAGGCAATTTTATCTTCAAAAATCACTTCGCCCGTACCCTCACCTAAACAATCGGGAGTGTAGCCATAAGAATATTTTTGCAAATCGTCAAGCATTTCAGCTCGGCGCTCACGCCAATTTTCTACTGTAACGGGGCTACCGTCATTCATTTTTAAAATAGGTAATAAATCGCGTTCTTTTAGCATTCTCTTTAACATATTATTTCTCCTGTCTCAATTTAGATTTTCGGTTGTTTGTGTATTCGCCAACCTTTTTAACAATAAATATTGCAAGCAAACCGTCAATTACGCCAAGTGCCGCACCCGCTAAAACATCAGTCGGGTAATGCACATAAAGATAAAGTCTTGAAAGACAGGTCAGCGCTGCCACCACGATTGCCGCAATTCCCCATTTTTTGTTGTTATAAAAAATGGCTACAGCACACTCAACCGCACAACGTGAATGTCCCGACGGAAAAGAAAATGAAGAAAGTTTATCAATAACAAGTGTTATATCAGGATTTACAATATATGGGCGAGGTCTTTCAAAAATCTTTTTAAGAATTTGGTTGCCGACAATCTCGCCGATAAGAAGCACAACACCCAAGCAAATACCTGTTTTTCTTGTCTTTTTAAAGCAAAGTAAAATCACTGCCAAAATTATCCAAAAAATGCCCTTATTTGAAAGACTTGTAATGCCTACAAAGAAGTAATCCAAAAATTTGCAAGAAAAGGTTTCACGAATAAAATCAAGAATACCTATTTCAAATTGGTTTAGTGTGTCCATATTCACACCTCTTATTTAAAAAACAAAGGAAGTTTTTCCAAAAATATTATATCATCACGGTCAGCGGCATCGCCTTCGGCTAAGAATGCGCAAGCGGCGGCCTCGATGGCGTCTGCCTGTTTTAAAAGTTCGCGCACAGCGGCAAGTGATTCGCCTGTGCTGATAACGTCATCGATAATAAGCACTCGCTTGCCCTTTATCTGCTCTACCTCGTTTTCGCCTAAGTACAAATGCTGTTCGTTTTGTGTTGTAATAGAACGCACTGAAACCTCAAGCGGATTACGCATATAAACCTTTACACCCTTACGAGCAATTATGTATGGCTTGCCACTCTGACGAGCCATTTCATAGGCCATAGGAATAGACTTAGCTTCTGGAGTAAGCACAACATCAAACTCAGGAACCTTTTTAAGCAGCTCTGCGCAACCGGCAATAGTAAGCTCTACGTCACCAAAGATTATAAATGCGGCAATATCAAGCTTGTCGCTTACAGGAAATTTTTCAAGCTTACGCTCAAGTCCTGCAATTTTCATAGTATAGAATTCAGACATATTTATTTCTCCTTTACCATCAACCTGGAGGCCATTGTAAATAGCGGCGTGCAAGTAGATGAAAATGTATGTGACCTACTGTTTGACCGCCATCTTCACCGCAATTGTTTACAACACGAAAACCTTTTTCAAGATTTTCTTGTTTTGCGATTTTAGCCACAGCCTCAAAAATTTTTGAAATATAATGACTATTTTCTGCAGTTATTTCAGCCGCAGATGCAACGTGTATCTTTGGCACTATTACTGCGTGAAAAGGCGCTTGTGGGTCAATATCTAAAAAAGCATAAACCCACTCGTCTTCATAAACCTTGGTAGAGGGTATATCCCCTGCAATTATTTTACAAAATAGACAATCAGACATATTTCATTCTCCTATATTTCTATTTCTAAACCTTCATAAGAAGTAATAAAACCGTTTTTCCTTGCAATAGGTTCAAATTCATCATACACAGCATCTCCACCATTGTGTGAAAAATGATTAAGTACAAATTTGGTATTGCTGTCAACCAAACCCACTTCAAACATTTGACCGCGTGTTTTAATGTTGCGTGGCAAGCCCATATGGGACGAATAACTAATATCTGTAGTGCCTGCTGTACAGTCCATTACAACCGCATCAAAATAGAGATTACTGTTCCTTAAATATTCCCATGTTTCTTCGGGCAGTAAGCCTGTATCTTGCACATAGAAAAGTGTTTTATTATCCTTGGCAATTATGTATATATACGGATTTTCAGTACCATGTGTTGCTTTAAGTGCGGTTACGGTATAATCGTCCACTTTAAAAGGTTTAAACACAGGATGTGATTCACATTTTAAATATTCGCGCGAATTTGCCACTATTTCAGAAAGCAGTACTTCAATATCCACGCTACCGTGAACCGTAATACCGTGCCAATCCTCAGGAGGCATTGAAAAACCCCTTGCCATCCAGTTTAAATCATTTGGATAAAAATGGTCATCGTGTATATGGGTAATAAGAACACTTTTAATATCTAAGAGATTTATATTATGCGTTATCACGTGATAATAAGTATCGCTCGAATAATCTATAAACAAATCGTTATCTATCAAAGCTTGTGAGCGTGTGCGAATATTTTTACCGCCAAGAGCTCTTGCCTTTTTGCAATTTTCGCAATCGCAAAACATAGCCGGAAATGCCTCGGCCGCCGCAGTACCTAAAAATTTAATTTTCATAATGTTTATTTCAACTGACCTTCAACGATAGAGCTTACTGCAGCTAAAGCTTCGTCGGCTTTCGCAATTTCTTTACCGCCTGCCATAGCGCTGTCAGGCTTGCCGCCACCGTTACCGCCGGCAATCTGGGCTACTGCGCGTACAATGTTACCTGCGTGTGCGCCCTTTGAAAGTGCTGCTTTGCCAACACCTGCGCAAAATGTTAGTTTTTCGCCATTAACAGCCGCCAAAACTGCAACAGCATCATCATTTTCGGCCTTAATAGTATCAATCATCTTACGAAGCTCATCAGGTGCTGTGCCGTCAAATTTAGCAGTAGCAACCTTAACACCGTTTACTTCTGTCGCATTTGCCATAAGGTCATTGAGTTTGCCCGAAGCAAGTTTTGCCTCGAGTGACTCAATCTTTTTAGAGTCTTCTTTCATCTGCTTTACAGTAGCCGCAGCCTTAGTAGCCACATCCTCGATATTACCAATTTTAAGTGTAGTCGCTGTGTCGGTAAGCAATGATTTATAGTGATTTATAAGATTTACAACATTAAAGCCTGTGTATGCTTCGATACGGCGTGTACCTGCCGCAATCCCGCTTTCAGATATAATTCTAAACAGACCGATTTTACCTGTGTTGTCAACGTGTGTGCCACCGCAAAGCTCGGTTGAAAATTCGCCCGCTTTTACAACGCGAACAATATCACCGTACTTTTCACCAAAGAGTGCCATAGCGCCAAGTGCACGTGCCTCGTCAATTGGCATTTCGCGATTGTCAACTACAATGCCGTCAAGAATTGCGGTGTTTACAAGCGTTTCAACCTTCTCGATTTCTTCGGCAGTTAACGCTGAAAAATGTGTAAAGTCAAAACGAACTGCCTTATCATTTACAAGCTGACCTGCCTGCTCAACGTGGGTGCCGAGCACCTGACGTAAAGCCGCTTGCAAAAGATGAGCCGCAGTATGATTACGGCGGATAGCCTCACGACGAGCAATGTCAATCTTAACGTTTACCTTATCGCCTACCGAAATAGTATCATTTGCAGTGCCAACGTGAGTAAATATGCCGTCTACGGTCTTTTTGGTATCAACAACATCAAAGCCTGTAATAGCACCGCTGTCGCCTACCTGACCGCCGCTTTCAGCATAGAAAACGGTTTTGTCAAGCACAACAATAGCCTTTTGACCTGCCATTGCCGAAGATACGTGCTCGCCCTCAACAACTATGTCAAGAACGGTAGCCTCACACTCATTTTGTGTATAACCCAAGAATTCGGTAGCGACAATATCGTCAAAGTTAATGCCGTCACTGCTCCAGCTCTCACCGTCAGATGCTTTACGAGCGTTACGAGCCTTTTCACGTTGCTGTTGCATAAGAGTGTTAAAGCCATCCTCGTCAACGGTCATGCCCTTTTCTGCAAGAATATCGCGTGTAAGGTCAAGTGGGAAACCGTAGGTATCATATAGGCGGAATGCATCTTCACCCGAAAGTGTACCGCCGTTTGCTGTAAGGTCAGCAAGAATGGTAAGACCTTGGTCAATAGTCTTTGAAAAACTTGCTTCTTCGTTGGCGATAACCTTTTTAATAAGCTCTTGCTTGTCTACAAGTTCAGGGTAACCCGAAGCGTTTTCGCGTATTACGGCTTCTACCATTTCCACAAGGAACGCACGGTCAATACCGATAAGACGTCCGTGACGGGCAGCACGACGAATGAGACGACGAAGCACGTAGCCACGACCCTCGTTTGAAGGAATAATACCGTCGCTTATCATAAAGGTAGAAGCACGCGCGTGGTCGGTAATAGCGCGGATAGAAACATCTACCTTTTGGTCCTGTCCGTATGTTTTGCCTGAAATTTCACAAACCTTATCAAGTATATTACGTATGGTATCAACCTCAAACATATTATCAACGCCCTGCATTACGCAAGCGAGACGCTCAAGACCCATACCTGTATCAATGTTTTTGTGTTCAAGCTCAGTATAGGTGCCGTCACCCATATTTTTAAACTGGGTGAAAACGTTGTTCCAGATTTCCATATATCTGTCGCATTCGCAACCAGGCTTACAGTCAGGGCTGCCACAACCGTATTTTTCGCCACGATCAAAATAAATCTCGCTACAAGGACCGCAAGGACCTGTACCGTGCTCCCAGAAGTTATCTGCCTTACCAAGCTTTACAATATGTTCTTCGGGCACACCAATAACGTCACGCCACAATGCATAAGCCTCGTCATCCTCTTCATAAACAGAGGGCCAAAGCAGATTTTCGGGAATTTCAAGGTCTTTTGTTAAAAATTCCCAAGCCCACGGAATAGCCTCGTTCTTAAAGTAATCGCCAAATGAGAAGTTACCAAGCATTTCAAAATACGTGCCGTGACGCGCAGTTATACCAACACGCTCAAGGTCAGGCGTACGAATACACTTTTGACAGGTGGTAACGCGGTTACGCGGTGGGGTTACCTCGCCTGTGAAATACTTTTTCATAGGAGCCATACCCGAGTTTATAAGTAACAATGATTTATCATTATTTGGCACCAAAGAAAAACTGCCAAGACGCAGGTGACCCTTTGATTCAAAAAATGATAAATACCTTTCACGAAGTTCGTTAAGTGACATCCATTTCATAATAAACACCTTTATTTCTATAAAGTAAACATACACAGGTATTATATACCTATGGCAAAAATTTGTCAACAACGCCATAGCGCAAAAAATGACGATTTTTAAACTTTTTAGTGACATTTTGCCATATCTGTGTTATTATGCCTTTGAGGTGGGAATTATGTTTTTCTTATCAGAGACTCAAATGCCTGAGGGCGTTGGTTTTAAGCTTTATGATACTACACATCTTTTGTGGCTTGGACTTTTTATTTTGCTTTGTGCGGTGAGCGTTATAGTTTACCGAAAGCTTGGCACAAAGCAACGCAATGTTATGCGCATAGCGATTGCTGTAACGGTTATTGCTATGGAAACCATTAAAAACTGTGTCGCGGCGGCAATTGGCGACTTTGGTATAGGTCATATGCCGTTTCATCTTTGCGGTATAAACGTATTGCTTATAACGTTTTGTATATTTAAACGTACTAAAGCAGTTGAAAATTTTTTGTATTACATAGGTATTCCCGGCGCTATGTTGGCACTGCTTACTCCCGACTGGACCAATATGCCTTGCCTAAATTATTTTCATATACACAGTTTTGTGATACATATGTTTTTAGTGCTGTATCCATTTGTTTTGGTGGCAAGCGGTGATTTAAAACCCGACCTTAAAGCAATGCCAAAATGTATATTACTGCTGATAGGTTTTGCTATACCTGCGCTTATACTTAACATTGCTTTCGATCAGAACTTTATGTTCTTGATGAATACCGCGGGCATTGGATTTTTACAAATTTTTGAAGATATATTCGGCGCTCATCAATGGGCGTTCCCCATACTTTTGCCAATAATTATGCTTATAATGGCACTGCCGATACTTATTGTAAATAAAGTCAAAAAGGTAAAAGCAAAACAAAAAGAATTAGTCAATACATAAAATTACTCGGTGCTGAAAACAGCACCGAGTAATTTTATATCACATTTATCTGACAACATTTCATAGTTTCAAGCGCGGCATTGTGGGTATCGGGCGTTACACCGGCACAGCAAGAGGCATCTATAAAAATTTCGCAATCCAATAAATTTGCTTTTAGTAGCAACGCGTTTGATACCACGCAAATATCGGTGCACAGACCTATAAGCGTAATCTCGGCGGTATCATCGCCAATTACCTCTTTAACAAGCTCGGGTAATTCAACCGAGCCAAAGGTTAATTTTTCTACGGTTTTATATTTTTTATTATTTAACGCATCGGCGATTTTGCTATTCAACTGCCAACCGTCTGTCCCCTTTATACAGTGTGGCACAGGCAATTTTTTGCCCTCTAAAGTACCCATATAATTTTCATAATGCGTATCATATGTTACAAAAATATCGCCGTCAAAATTTTTGATTTTCTCGGCAGCATTATCAATTATAGCAACAGCCTCGGGTGTGCCAAGCGCACCGTCAACAAAATCGTTTTGAATATCTACTACAACCAAAATCTTTTTCATAAAAACACTTCCTTTTTTAAAATATTATACACCTTAAAAAAACACATAGCAACCACGATTTTTTTAGTGACTTTTGGCGCTTTTTGTGTTAATATTATTTTTGAGGTGGGATGTATGTTTTTAGATACCGTTGAAACCATTAAAGAAGGTATGGGTTTTAGTCTGTTTAGCAAAACTCATTTAATATGGCTTGCGGCTTTTATTATTCTGGCGATTTCAGTATCAATTATTTATCGTAAGTTGTCACCAAAGACGCGCAATATTATGCGCATAGTTGTGGCAAGTATTATATTGCTTGACGAAGCATGGAAATGGGTATTCCTTTTTATTGGTGACAGATATCAGCACAGTTATCTGCCACTTCATTTGTGCAGTATAAACGTGTTTTTGGTGGCGTTCCACATTTTTAAACAACCCAAGGTTATTGATAACTTTTTATATGCGATATGTATTCCTGCAGGTGTTATAGCACTTCTTACTCCGTCGTGGACGGCATTACCCCCCGGTAACTTTATGCATATACACAGCTTTAGCATACATATTCTTTTAGCAATTTATCCAATTATGCTAACGGTAGGTGGCGATATAAAACCCGACATCAAAATGGCACCAAAATGCCTGATTTTACTTGTTTGTATGGGCGTTGTGGTGCTGGGTGTTAATTTCCTGTGCGATACAAATTTTATGTTTTTAATGCGGACTGACGACATAAGCTTTTTGGTGCTCTTTGAAAATATTTTTGGCTCTCACCAATGGGCATTTCCGATACTCTTGCCAATTGTGCTTGTTATAATGTACACACCGATTTTTATTATTAACAAACTGAAAAAAACAAAAAATTAAGGGGGATTTTATGGAGGTTAATTATAGAAATAAAAAAAGTTATAACACAGCAAAATACCCTATTCGTCAGCCACGTATTATAACCTGGCTTATTTGGGTTTTGAGCAAAATAGTGCTTATAGGTCAAAAATATACGATTGAAAAGATAAATACCGAAAATTTAAAACCACCCTATATACTGCTTAGCAATCATCAGTATTTTGTGGATTTTGAGCTTGCGGCAATAGCTACCTATCCGCATAGAATAAACAACGTTGTATCTATTGACGGCTACTATCGCAGACCGTGGCTTATGGAGCTTATTGGCGCTATTTGCAAGCGCAAATTTACAAACGATTTGCACCTTGTAAAATCTATACGTCGTGTACTGCAAAAAGGCGATGTGTTTTGTATGTACCCCGAGGCTCGTTACAGCCCCGACGGTACCACCGCAATACTGCCCGAAGCCATAGGTAAACTCATAAAAATGAACAAGGTACCTGTTGCCTGTATTGTGCATCGCGGCAATCACCTGCGCACACCTTTCTGGAATTTCAGACGCGCGCGTAAAGTTCCGCTACATACTACTTTTACACAAATTCTTACTGCTGAAGATGTTGAAAAAATGTCGGTGGAGGAAATAAACAATGTAGTACGTGAATCTCTCGAGTATGACGAATACCGTTATCAAAAAGAAAACGGTATTAAAATAACCGAACCCTTCCGCGCAGAAGGTTTACACAAAATTCTTTACCAGTGCCCCGCTTGTAAAACTGAACACAAAATGGCATCAAGTGGTGTAGAAATATTTTGTGAAGAATGCGGCAAGCGTTGGACTTTACTTGAGAACGGTAATTTGCAAGCAAATGCCGGTGAAACAGAGTTTAGCCACGTGCCCGATTGGTTCGCTTGGGAACGCGGTGAGGTACGCAAGCAAATCGAAAATGGTACATACCGTTTTGAAGATAAGGTTGACGTTTATTCACTGCCGCGCTGTTGGCGATTTTTACATCTGGGTGATGCAACACTCACACACAATATAAACGAAGGCTTCACACTTACCGGACATTATCGAGGACAGGACTACCGTATTGAACGTAAGCCGCTCGGTCAAAGTGCTTTGCACATAGAGTATGATTACTGTTATATAAAACCGTTCGACTGTGTTGATATTTCAACCGATAAAGACTCGTTTTATTGCTATCCCACAAAACAAAACGTGATAACAAAGCTCGCCTTTGCGACAGAGGAAATCTATCGCATTAAACAGGAAGAAGCAAAAAAATCGAAAACCAAATCATAAAACAAAATCCTTGCCGAGCGGCAAGGATTTTTCTTTTAAAATAAGTCATTATGTACTATTTGGATTATCTGTGCAAACACACCTGCATCGTAGCCTGACGGACCCGGGGCATCGGTAAGAATTGCGATAATATATGGCGTATCGCCTTTCCACACAATGCCTGCGTCGCTAAGGGATAACCAGTCGCCCGTGCTGTTATGACCTTGCTTGTGGGAATAGTCCACACCGCTTAAGGCGGCTGTGGCATAATTGCCCGCCGTGTTAGTGCAACTATTATACAAAAACCTTGAATACTCGGTGTTAGTCTGAAAATAATTGTAAATTTCACACCACAACTTCACAAGGTCCTGCGACTTTGTTCGCAAACTCCACACGGTTGGTTTTATCTGAAGAGAGTCGCAACCCATTTCACTTATAAAGTTATTGTATCCGTCGCGTCCAAAATGGTCTACCGCCATCAAATAACCAACATTATCGCTTATCGACATACTTTTATGCAGCGCAGTTTCCATAGTAAACACCGTACCAAAGGGTGAATACTGCATATCGCCTGTGCCGGGTTCATAATGCTTTTCATCATATGTAAGAGACACGCTTAAATTGCCGTTCCCATTTTCCATTTGTTTACAAGCATAAAGCGTGTATGCCGCCTTTACGGTGCAAGCTCCGAAAATCTCCGCCTTGGTGTTATAATAAAGGCCTTTTGAACCGTCTACCGAATAAATCGAAAGCGAAATATTGCGCGAATAATCGTTTAATATACTTTGTAGCTCGGTAATTTTACCTGAATATTCAGCGCTTTCAAGTTTTCCTGTTACCGCTATTGTTTTACCGATGTCTACAGTCTGTGGCATCACCGCCTGTATAGGTTTTGTTTGTACTGTAATTTCCGCCTCGCTACTATTTTCATTTTCAGGCAACGAAATTTGTGGTACAGACACACTATCACTTTGACTACTGCTTGTCTTTATACCCATATTGCTTTCACATGCGGATAAACACAATACGCAACAAAGCACTGTTAAGAGTAGTTTTATTTTTTTCAAAACAACCCCCGCCTATGATATAATTTTTCTTTTTATGCGACCCAGAGTTGCGCGGATTTTGGTTTTCCAGAACCATCTTAAAGGATAGAAAAATTTATTTAACTTTATATAAATTTTATATTTCTTGGAAGTCGCGCAATCAATATACTTGCCACCTCTATAAATGGCGGTCATTACACCTACAACATCACCTTGAGGTATATATTCTTTGTGATAGGTATTATCGCCGCGCGTAATATATGTTCCATCCTCTTTTACACCGATTATGCGGTGCAGTATCAGTTTTTCTACGCCGTGTTTTTTGTAAAGCGGAACATCACCTACACTTAACGGATGCTTCGCTTTTACTATAACTACAATGTCCTTATGAGTGCGCAGCAGTGGTCGCATACTGGCTCCACTGGTAAGATATGCAGCGCTGTGTTGTGTTTTAAGCTGTTCCTCCACCGCATTTATATCGTAGGTTTTCATACCAAAAGCTCTGCCTTATCAAGTTTTTGTAGCAATTCGTCAACACTCTCGACAGCAGCCTCGTGGGTGGCATCAGGGTACTCTTTCATCAAAGCTTTTATAATATCCTCGCGGGTGGTATCATTTTTAAGCATTTTAAAGATAAACGTGCCTGTTTCATTAAGCTTTATATAGCCATTGAAATCACTGTTTCCAACCGTCACGGCAACCGTTTCACCTGCCACATTATTGATTACAAAATTACATTTAAGCTTCATTTTCATTCTCCTCACTGAATGCGTTTTCGTCTATCTTAAAGCCGCCTATAATCTCGTTGTTCTGTGTTGTAGGTTGGTCGTCAAGACGGTCTAAAATGCTTTTAATCGGTATGTCATCAATAGCATCAAGCACCGACTCGGCTATATCGTCGGCACGCCACGCTTCAAGCAACCTTTCGCCCTCGGGATATTCAGTTTCTGCAGGATGATTTTTAATATATATCAGGCTTGCAAGTATATAAACTATAAATATCAGCACAGCACCAAGTGTTATCGTCGTACCAAGACCGAGTCCTGTGTTGCAATAATTAAAACGTATTTCCGATACACCCGCATCCACTGCCACAGCCATAAAGCCTGCATTTACCTTTTCAACCTCTACCGCCTTACCGTTGACCGTCGCAGTCCAACCCTCATCAAAGGGAACAGAGAAAAACACGAGTGATTTCCTATCGCGAGTAACAGATGCGGTAAAGCCGTTATTATCAACACTGAAGCTATCGGCCGCAGTTTCTTTCAATGCGGCGGCATCAGCAGCCATTGCCGTATCGGTAAGACTTAGGGTGATAGTGCCCTCATTATATAGACCTGCGTACTGCAAATCCTCTATGTCAGACATATATTCGCTATATTTTTCAATCTGTTCATCGGTAAGCAGTACGGCTTTCAGCATAAGACGTGAGCGAGTAGACTCGCTGTATTCGTCGCAAAAATCATAACTCATATAATAATCATACGAGAAACCGTACGGTACGTAATTTTGGTTTTCGTAGACATAATAATTGCCGCTGGTTTTTATATATTCATAATCGGGCATCAGAGTTTTACCGTCTTCGTCCACAAAGCTGTCACCATCGGTACGGTTAATCAAATACTTTACAGACAACAGTGAGCGTATGGCAGGATAATCGGTATCGGGTCGGCTTGCAACCGAGCGTTCGATTCCAATATAATCATAAAATTCCATAATAGACGGTGACACAACCGAATGAAATGCATTTATAGTAGGATATCCTAAATACATACCCGTATTGTCAACACCATCGTAAACATCTATTCTGAATTCGCTTTCATCATCAAAATATACCTCGCCTTCAATAAGCGAGTCAATCATAACATCCTCAATTTCATAAGAATGTGTGCGTCCAAGCGCTATAAACACATTGCCGTAAAGGATAGATATTATGCAAACGCAGGCAATAGCTCCCTTATAAAATTTTGTGCGGTCGGTTTTAAGCGTTTCAAACAGCAGCTTCTGCATAGGCAAGCATACAAGGGCTATCAGGCTGGTTATCCAGAAACGCGCAATATACATGCCGTTTTCGCTTTGGGTGTAAAGACCAAATATAATTTTTTCTTCTTCCCCGCTTTTAACGGTTTGTGGGAAAAATCCGATAACCAACACAAATGCAAGTGTGATTGCCGTAGTCCAACGTAAACCACAGGAAAAATCGACCGACTTATCTTCGGTAAGCATTGCAGTAGCAAGAGCAATAAGTAGCACAGGCATATAAAACCAGCGCGCATAGTATGACGTATTAAAAGCGTAAAATGCGCTGTTAAGTATTGGCACCAATGCGCAAAGCACACAAATTGCCAAGACCCTCTTTAACCAGCTTTTTTCACGCAGCTTAAACCAAGTGAAAAATCCTGTCATACTAAACACGGGCAGCCAACCGCCCAAGGAGGACCATTTTACATTAGCCTCAGGAAAGAAAACAGGACGCGCAGGCAGGTCAGGTGGGAAGAAGAAGCATTGTATAACATTAAGATATATCTGTTCTTTGCCGTAAGTAATTCCATTCCAACCCATAAGAATGCTAGAAATACGTTCATTTCCCATAATAGCATTAAGCGCAGGTACAAGCAATGCCGCCGAAAGAGCCAATCCCAAAACCGCCTCAAATGAGAACACCAAAAAGCGAGAGAATTTCACCTTTATTGCGTTGGAGCCCAGTCGTACAAAGAAATATATTACGCAAAATACTACCATTCCAAAAAAGAAAAAGTAGTTCACAATTGCGCAGAAAGCAACTGCCAACGCAAAAACACCACGGCGGTTTTCGGTAAGCAGTAATTCCACGCCAAGCAATAATAGCGGAAAGACGATTATCGCCTCGTGAAAATGGTTAAAGAATATGTTGTATATCGAAAATCCGGAAAAAGCGTAAAGCAAACCGCCAAGACTTGCGGCATACGCTGTCTTTGTAAAACGGCGGATATATAAATACCCCGTAAGCGCCGCAAAAGCGAATTTTAAAACAAGCAGCGGTCCCATTAAATACGGTACAAAACTGTTTGGAAAGATTAATGTTACCCAGAAAAAAGGACTACCAAGCAGATAGAAAGCATACGAGCCTACAAAATCAGAACCAAGGTCGGTAAGCCAGTTCCAGCTTATATTACCCTCTTTTATAGCCGCATGGCACATCTGGTAAAAAGGTATTTGCTGAACATTAAAATCTCCATAAAAGGTGAAATAACCTTCACTCATTACCATATAAGGCACAAAAAGACAAGCCGCCGTAAAAAGCGCTACAACAAATGTAAACAGTCGCTTTTCTTTTTGGGGTTTAAGTAATGTTTGCTTGCTTTGTGAAAAGGTCATTTTGCTCACCTCTATCGTTTAGATATCATTAAAAGTTATTATACCAAATAAAACTTTAATATTCAAGATGTAATCAATGCACAATTCATAATGCATAATGCACACTATATAATAAAGACTTTGCTTTATATCAAAAGCAAAGCCTAGTAGTTTATCTTTTAGGATATGGTAAATTTTTGGGTAAACCTAAAACGTAATCCGCTGATAATTCCAAATATTCACAAACTTTCTTTAAATGAGTTATAGGCATTAAATTTATACCTTTTTCATATCTTGCATATTGTTGTTGCTTTATTCCTAAATATTCTGCAACTTGTTTTTGAGTTTTGTTTTGTGTTTCACGTTCAAATTGAATAATTTCATTATAATACATAAAATCACCAATAAAACAATATCATTTTTTACAACAAAAGTGTTGACATATGAACACAAGTGTTGTAAAATAGTATTGCCACATATGTGGGTTTTATTGCGACATAACTCAATGCAAGAAAAAGCAAAACTGCGATGATACATCATCGCAGTTTTGCGTTTTAAATTTTAAATATTTATTCACTTGAGATGACAGATTTATAGATATGTCCAAATTGGTTTGTCATTCTGCAGAAAGTGACGAGGAATCTTAAACAATGAATTATACCACCTACTATATCACTATAGCATGTGCTGTTGCATTAGTTAATTGTGCATTATGAATTATGCATTAGCGAATCCCGTAATTTTCAATTACATAGTCCATATCCTTATCTCCACGACCCGAAAGGTTAATAAGCACAGAGCCGTGATCCATTGTTTTTGCAAGCTTCATACCGTAAGCCACAGCGTGTGAAGACTCAATTGCGGGGATTATACCCTCAAGTCGAGCAAGCTTAAAGAACGCGTCAATCGTTTCTTCATCGTCAATAACATCATACTTAACACGACCAATATCCTGTAAAAATGCGTGTTCGGGACCAGATGATGGATAGTCAAGACCGCTCGCTACCGAGTAAACAGGAGCCGGCTCGCCATTTTCGTCTTTAAGCATTATACTGTTAAAGCCATGCATAATACCCTCTGTACCATATTTAAGACTTGCCGCGTGGTCACCAAGCTTTGGTCCGCGACCAAGTGGTTCAATACCGTAAATATCAACAGGGTCATTCAAAAAGCCCGAGAAAAGACCCGCCGCATTAGAACCACCGCCAACACATGCTACGATTGCCGATGGCAAATGTCCTGTCATCTCAATAAACTGCTCACGCGCCTCAATACCAACAACGCTTTGGAAATCGCGCACCATCATTGGAAACGGATGAGGACCCAATACCGAACCTATGCAGTAAATACAGTCCTTATATTCCTTGCTATAAGCGTCAAACGCCGCGTCAACCGCCTCTTTAAGTGTTGCAAGACCATGCGTTACCTCAATAACGTTTGCGCCCAAAATTTTCATACGCGCAACGTTTGGAGCCTGTTTCTTAATATCAACGCTACCCATATAGATATCGCATTCTAGTCCAAAGTAAGCAGCCGCAGTAGCAAGCGCTACACCGTGCTGACCGGCGCCTGTTTCGGCAATGATTTTTTTCTTGCCCATATATTTTGCCAAAAGCGCTTCACCCATACAGTGATTTAACTTGGGCGCACCCGAATGGTTAAGGTCTTCACGCTTTGCATAAAGCTGAACCTTACCACCTAACGCATCAGAAAGTCTTTCAAGATGTGACACGGGTGTAGGTCTGCCCTGAAATTCTTTTCTGATTCTACGAAGCTCGGCAATAAATTTACGCGACTGACAAATTGAATAATATGCCTCGGTAATTTCTGCCATAGCGTCTTTTAATTTATCCTCAATATAAACGCCGCCGTATTTTCCAAAATATCCGTTTTTGTCGGGGTAGTTGTTAAAATAGGTATCAAAATCTACATTATTTAGTTTCATAGTTGTTTCTCCTTAAATTTTAATTGTTTGGGCAGTTAAAACAAACTACGCCATCGTTTTGTAAGCAATATCATAAATAAAAAAATCCCATCCCTAAATAAATTAAGGGACAAGATAAAATCCTGCGGTGCCACCCTGATTGATGAAAAAATCATCCGCCTCACACTTATACCAACATATAAGCCGCACTGTAACGGGTGCTCCCGTCGACTGCTACTAAGGCAAAAGCCCTTTCGGTCGCCCTCATAAGTCCATTCGCCAGAATTTCCGCTACGGCATTTCCACCAACAGCCGCTCTCTGAAAGTTTTTATTCAGGCTACTATTCTTAATCGTAGGTTTTTAATATGAAATTATATTACCACCCGACAGAATATTTGTCAAGTATTTTTAATTGGTACTTGAAAAACAGCGTAAAATATATTATATTATATATTTAGTATACATTTTTTGTTATTTCCCCTTGGAGGTTTTCATATGTCAGATTATTTAAAGATGAGTAAAACCGAGCTGAACGCTGAATATAAATCGGCAAAAGCCGAATATGAGGCGCTTCGCGCGTTGCATTTAACACTTGATATGTCACGCGGTAAACCCGGTGGCGACAATATGGATTTAAGCGAAAAGATGTTTGACCTTGTCGGTAATGATACAGGGTTTAAAAACATTGATGGTATCGACTGCCGCAACTACGGCGGCCTTGACGGTCTTTGTGAGCTTAAAAATCTTTTCGGTGAAATTTTAGGACTCGAACCTGACCAAATAATTGTTGGTGGTAATTCCTCACTTAATATGATGTTCGACACAATAGCACAGGCTATGACACATGGCTTGGGCGGCAAGCCTTGGGGTCGCGAAGACGGCATCAAGTTTTTATGTCCTGCCCCCGGTTACGACCGTCACTTTGCCATAACTGAGTATTTTGGATTTCAGCTCATCCCTGTAAAGCTTAATGCTGACGGTCCCGATATGGACGAGGTAGAGGAACTCGTAAAGGACGAAAAGGTAAAGGGTATTTGGTGCGTACCAAAATATGCCAATCCCGAAGGCACAACCTACAGTGACGAGGTAGTACGTCGCTTTGCAAATCTTAAACCCGCTGCAAAAGACTTTAAAATCTTTTGGGATAACGCTTACTGTATTCACGATCTTTATGATGAGGGCGACAAGCTTCTTAACATTTATGATGAATGTGTAAAAGCAGGTAACCCCGATTTACCAATTATATTTGCATCTACTTCAAAAATCACCTTCCCCGGTGCCGGCGTGGCGGTAGCGGCAGGCAGTCATAATAATGTAGCTATTCTAAAAAGCCGTATGAAGTTCCAGACCATCGGTCCTGACAAACTTAATCAACTTCGCCACGCGCGTATGTTTAAAAATGTTGACGACCTTTACGAGCATATGAAAAAACACGCTGACATTATTAGACCAAAGTTTGAAAGCGTGCTTAACGAGCTTGACGCGCGTATTAAAGGTACGGGCATCGCGCATTGGACCAATCCTAAGGGTGGTTATTTTATCAGTCTTTACGTATTGCCGGGATGTGCAAAACGCGTTGAACAACTCTGTGCAAATGCAGGACTTATCTTAACACCTGCAGGTGCGGCATATCCCTATGGCATTGACCCCGAGGACTCAAACCTTCGTATAGCGCCCACATATCCAAGCGCTGACGAAATAAAAACAGCGGCTGTTATTCTTTGCGCGTCGGTTAAGGTTGCAGCACTTGAAAAACTGATTGAGGAATAACTTTAATTTAATTTGACTTTATTTCCGTATTTTAGTATAATATATTAATCACATACAAACAAATTGGAGGTTTCAAAAAAATGAAGTCTAAAACTTCCCGTAAGTCGACCTTTTTTGTAATCCTCGCGCTGATTTTAGCCCTTACATATCTGGCTTTCTTTGGTGTTGAGAATTACTACGGTGACATCAGACAGGTTTATGTAAAGGGTGCTAACGATATTCGTTGGGGTATTGATATCAGCGGTGGTGTAGAAGCTGTTTTTGCACCCGATATCGAGGATGTTGAAATTACAGATGCAGATATGGATTCGGCTAAAGCCGTTATCGAGACCCGTCTTGTAAACAACAATATCACCGACTATGAGGTTTATGCCGACAGCCGTAATCATCAGATTATAGTACGCTTCCCGTGGAAAGCAGGCGAAAGCGAATTTGACGCGCAGTCTGCTATTCAGGAATTAGGCGAAACCGCGATGCTTACCTTCTGTGCAAATCAGGATAACACCAATGTCATTCTTAAAGGCTCAGAGGATATCAAACAGGCGTATGCGGCGGTTCACCCCGAGGATACAACCAAGCCTATTGTAGCGCTCGAGCTTACAGATGTAGGCGCCGCAAAGTTTGCTACCGCTACGCAGACATATTATCAACAGACCATCTCTATCTGGATGGATGATACAATGCTTTCGGCACCTACCGTAAACACCGTTATCACAAACGGTCAGGCTTATATCGACGGTATGGCAAGCACCGAAGAAGCGATTGATCTTGCTAACAAAATCAATGCAGGTGCGCTTCCCTTTGCACTTACAGTTGACGAAAGCAAGCTACAGATTATCTCTCCTTCTCTGGGATCTGACGCGCTTAACGTTATGCTTGTTGCAGGCGCTATAGCCTTTGGAATAGTATGTCTTATAATGATTGCACGCTATCGTGTAAACGGTGTTGTTGCGGCTATTGCATTGCTTGGTCAGCTTGCAGGCTCTATTGCTTGTATTTCGGGCTTCTTCCCAGGTGCGCAAAGCTTTACGCTTACAATACCCGGTATTGCAGGTATTATCCTTTCAGTCGGTGTGGGTGTTGACTGTAACGTTATTGCGGCAGAGCGTATCCGCGATGAGTTTAAACGTGGTAAAACAATTGATAATGCAATCGCTTTGGGCTATAAAAACAGCCTTAGCGCAATTATCGACGGTAATGTAACCATCGTCATTGTGTCAATCGTTCTTATGGGCGCTTTTGGCTCACCTGACAGCTTCTGGGGCACCATATTCTCACCCGTTATGTCACTCTTTGGCTCATCGATAACAGGCTCTATATACTCATTTGGCTATACATTGCTTATAGGCGTAATATTCAATCTTGTTATGGGTGTTCTTGCTTCTAAAGCTATGATTAAGAGCATTTCACAGCTTAAGTTTATGCGAAATCCTGCTCTTTACGGAGGTAAGAAAAATGGCTAATAAAACAATTAATACTAAAAAATGGTTTAAAATATCAGTTATTGCTTATGCAATTTTAATTATTGCAGGCATAGTTATGACCGTAGTTTTCGGACCCAAGCTTGACATTAACTTTAGCGGCGGTACAAAAATTTCATATTCTTACGAAGGCGAAATTGCTGAAAAAGATTTTAAAGATACCGTTGCTACCGCTCTTGATAAGGAGTTCAGCGTTAGCAAAAACACCTCTCTTACTGGTGACGTTAACTCCTATGTAATCACCCTTGTAGGTAGGGATTCTGTTTCGGCAGAAATTCAGGAAAATATTACTGAAGCGCTCCAAAAAAAGTTTACCGATAACAAAGTTGAACTTTACGACTCCACCTCGGTAAGCCCCACTATAGCAGGCAGCTTCTTTGCAAAGAGCTTGGTTGCAGTGCTTATAACGGCTGTGTTGGTTGTAGTTTACATTGGTATTCGATTTAGAAAAATTGGCGGTGTGTCAGCTTCCCTTACCGCATTCTGCGCACTTATCCTCGACCTTCTTACCGCATTTTTCATATGCGTAATATTCAGATTACCAATAGATATGAACTTTATGGCAGTAGTGCTTACAATACTCGGTTATTCACTCAACGATACAATTGTTATTTACGACCGTGTTCGTGAAAACAAGCACCTTTATCCCGATATGTCACTCTCTGACAATATGGATAAGAGTGTATCTAACACATTGGTACGTAACATTGTTACCACTGTTACAACTGTTTGCGCGGTGCTTACAATAATTGTTGTATCTGAAATTTACGGTCTTACAACACTGCGTTCATTTGCAATTCCTATGGTGTTCGGTCTGATATCAGGCTGTTTCTCCTCCCTGTTTATATCAGGTCCGTTGTGGGTTATGTACAAGGAAAGAAAAGCAAAATAAATTCACAATACACAATTAAAATCAAAGCACCTGCTGTTAATTAGCAGGTGCTTTGATTTTTTTAGTTATATTATATTCGAATAAGATATTGCTTTATTTGAATATCGTCTGCACTCCGTCAACTATTTCACCTACAGCCTTTACCACCTTGGCAGAGCCTTTTGAAACATTGTGTTTGTCCTGCATTATCATCTTACCTGCAACCACTGCGGCAGCGCCTGCTATCATACCTGCGCCTACGCCCTTCACAAAAGACATCATTGTTCCTTTTTGCATAAAATAAAACCTCCCTTCACGATTAGTTTAACCAAGGGAGGTTTTTTTATTTAATTATTTGTTCTTATATTCACTGAACGGTGGTTGCACCTTATCCTTATCGGAAAGCTTAATTTCCACATCTGCAGGAATTGGCCACTCAATGCCAATATCAGGGTCATTCCACATAAGACCGCCCTCATCGTTCGGATGATAGTAGTCGTCAACCTTATAGCAGAACTCTGCTTCATCAGAAAGCACTACAAAACCGTGTGCGAAGCCCTTTGGAACCAAAAACTGACGCTTGTTTTCAGCAGAAAGGATAACGCCTTCCCACTTACCAAAAGTGGGTGAGCCTTCACGCAAATCCACACAAACATCAAACACCTCGCCGCGAACACAGCGCACAAGCTTGGTCTGCGGATAGTTTATCTGAAAATGAAGACCGCGAAGCACGCCCTTTGTAGACATTGATTGATTATCCTGAACAAAGTCAATATCAATACCGCCCGCTTTAAAATCTTCTTTCTGATATGTTTCCATAAAGTAACCGCGGCTGTCACCGTAAGCAGTAGGTTCCACAATAATAACACCGTCAATAGAGGTTTTAATAAAGTTAAACTTACCCATTAAAGTTCCTCTTTTCCGCTATACATTGTATCGTAATACTTCTGATAAGCACCGCTTGTTACGTTGTCAAACCACTCTTTATTGTCGAGATACCACTTAAGTGTCTTCTTAATACCAACCTCAAAGCAGGTTTCAGGATACCAACCGAGTTCGTCCTTAATTTTCTGTGGGTCAATGCCATAACGCCGGTGGTGACCCTTACGGTCGGTAACGTGCTTTATCATATGCTCGCCAACGGTTTCGTGAACGTTTTCTTTGATATATTCAATAATTGACTTAACGATAAATATATTGGGCTTTTCGTTGTGACCGCCAACATTGTAAACCTCACCAAGTCTGCCACCACGGATAACCATATCAATCGCCTTACAGTGATCCTCAACATAAAGCCAGTCACGAATCTGCATACCGTCACCATAAACAGGAAGGTCTTTGTGCTGTAAAGTGTTATTCATAATAAGCGGAATAAGCTTTTCAGGGAACTGGAACGGACCATAGTTGTTTGAACAACGTGTTATATTGATGGGGAATTTATAAGTATCGCCAAATGCCTTTACAAAGAAATCGGCAGATGCCTTTGACGATGAATATGGTGAGTGTGGATCAAGTGGCGTGGTCTCCATAAAGTAACCGGTCTCACCCAAAGAACCATAAACTTCATCGGTAGATACCTGTAAGTATTTTACACCCTCTTTGTATTGGTCGTCACCAATAGTCCATGCAACCTTAGCGCACTGAAGCATGTTAACCGTACCCTCAACATTTGTTTTAACAAATATTTCGGGATTTGTGATACTACGGTCAACGTGACTTTCTGCTGCAAAATTTACAACATAGTCAACATCGTTTTCTGCAAAAATTTTAGAGATGGCCTCTCTGTCGCAGATGTCGGCCTGCACAAAGCTGTAACGGGGATTATTTTCAACGCTCTTAAGGTTTTCAAGGTTACCGGCATAGGTAAGCTTGTCTACGTTGATAATCTTTACGTCATCATATTTATTTAACATATAGATGACAAAGTTTGAGCCGATAAAGCCTGCGCCGCTTGTTACTAAATAGGTTTTCATTTTCTTAGTCCTCCACCTTTGAAATATATTCTTTAAGGGCTTCCTGCCAATCGCGCATTTCATTGCCGACTGTACATTCAAGCGCCAAGTTACGAAGTGATGAATACTCCGGTCTTTTGGTTGGTACATTGAATTTCACATTGTATTCTTCGGTAGTGCAAGCTGTAACCGTATCACCAAGCCCTGAATATTCTGCAATTTTAACCGCAAAGTCGTACCATGAGCATTCTCCCTCACCCGTGCAGTGATAGATACCATATTCCTCGGTTACTGCAAGCTTGAGCAAGTGATGGGCTAAATCGTTTGCGTTTGTGGGGTTGCCGCGTTGGTCGCATACAACACCTATGCCACCATTTGACTTAATTACACGGCGCACTGTTTTTACAAAGTTTTTGCCAATATAGCCGTAAAGCCATGACGTGCGAACAACAAATGATTTTTTGCAATAGCTTAAGGCATACTTTTCACCCAAAGCCTTTGATGCGCCGTAAACGCTTTGCGGGTCTACCTTATCCCACTCGCAGTAAGGTCTTTTGCCATTACCTGCAAATACATAGTCGGTAGATACGTGTATAAGCTTTGCGCCGATATTTTCAGCACAGACAGCCAAATTCTTAACGCCTAATGCATTAACCTTGAATGCTGTTTCATAATCGCTTTCACAGCCGTCAACATTGGTCATAGCCGCGCAGTTGATTATAACATCAGGGTGATTATTATTTACATATTCGCTTACAGCAGCCATATCGGAAATATCAAGCGTGTCGATATCAACGGGCAAAATTTGGGCACCGAGCACAGCCGCGGGTGCCGCGCCTATCTCGCTTTTGCCGCTTGAAAGAATCGACTGCAGCTCGTTACCCAACTGACCGTGACAGCCTGTAATCATTATCTTCATTTGTATTTTCCCCTCCACTTAAACAAAAACTTAAAGCAAGAAATTATATGAATAAACAAATATTTCAAACTTTTTGAACTCTCACGCTCCCAAGCGTGAGTAACACTAAAATGCGGCAAAATCATTACCTTGCCCTTACTCTTAGCCTTTAGCGCAAGATCAGCATCCTCAAGATACATAAAATACCGTCTATCAAAGCCAAGAAGCTTTTTGAAAATATCTGTTCTTATACAAAAGAAACAACCTGTGCAAAAGTTTATTTCGGTAGGCTCTGTTACATCTCTGTCCGCCCACACATACTCACTTCGTATTTTATTGGACAGTCTGCCAAGAAACAGTCTTTTAAAGGTTGGACGTTCTTTCGGTAATTTCTGCTCTGTTCCGTTGGTGTTGAGTATTTTTGGCATTGCCATAATAAGCTCGGGATTACTTTCGAAATAGTCTACCATATCCGAAATCACATCAGAGTCAAATGTTATGTCAGGATTTATAACAAAATGGTACTTGCCAAGTTCCTCGTTTAACACAACATTATGCGCCGCGCCAAAACCTATATTTTTATTTTGTCTTATAACAACAGCTTGTCCCGATTTTTCAATCAAATCAGCCGTACCATCGGTAGAACTGTTATCTATGACATAAAGCTTCAAGGGGTATCTTTTTGTGTTTTCAACCACACTTTGAACAGTGTCGGGTGCACGGCTGATATCATTATAGGTAACAATTGAAGCCGAAACCAAAATATCAGCACTCATAGAAAATCCCCTTTCATATAGATAATACCATTTTATTACAAAATAATCAATATAATTTTATTTTAAGAAGCCATTTACAATTTCCTCTTCAGCTTGTTGCTCAGTAAGACCTAAGGTCATAAGCTTTATAAGCTGTTCGCCCGCGATTTTGCCGATTGCCGCTTCGTGAATAAGAGATGCATCAATATGGTTTGCGCTGATTTCAGGTATAGCGCTGACACGCGCGCTATCCATAATAATAGCATCGCACTCTGTATGACCTGTACATTTGTTGTTTCCGTTAATATTAGAGCGGAAAATCTGCACCGAGTTGTCGCAGGCTACCGAACGCGATACAACATTTGCGCTTGAATTTTCGCCATTCATATCAACCGAAAAGTCGGTCTCGGCGCGCTGTATACCGTGTGTCATAAGCTTTTCTCGAATAATAAGTGTAGCATCATCAGCCAACGTCGCGCGAGTTACACGACAGGTATTATCAATACCCTTTATCTGACTGGTTTCCATTTCCATATAACCGCCCTCAGCAACATTGACAACGGTAGTGGGGTTCATATTTTTGCCGCCCGCGCCATCACCTTCGCCATAATGACGCTCAATATACTTAACTCTTGCGTTTTTGCCAACAAAAAATGTGTGTATACCGTCGTGACGCGACTCATTGTCTCCACAGTTATGAATACCGCAGCCTGCCATAATAACAACATCGGCATCGTCACCGATTATAAAGTCATTATACACCAAATCGTTTACACCGCTGTCGCTTATAATGACCGGTATGTGCACAGTCTCACCCTTGGTGCCCGGACGGATGATTATGTCAATACCATCCTTGTCCGTTTTGTTGCGAATATCGACATTAGATGTTGTGTGGCGTTGGGCCAGTGTACCATTAGCGCGGATATTGAAAGCGCCCTCTGGTATTCCATCCATATCAGCAATTATTTTAAGTAAATCTTTTTCGATATTATTCACGACTGTGCCCCCTTCATATTATTAGTAAGCACAGGGCAAACAGCATTTGTTTTTCCTAACAATTCGGGCAATATATCATCACGGTTACCGTAAGACTTAAGTTCGCCTGCAGACAGCACTGCAACCTTATCCGCAATGTTGAGAATACGTTCCTGATGCGAAATTATAATAATAGAACCGCCCAGCGTTTCGCGCATTTTTTCAAAAACATTTATGAGGTTGCCAAAACTCCAAAGATCGATTCCTGCCTCCGGTTCGTCAAAAAGTGATACCTTTGTGCCGCGTGCCAAAACGGTAGCAATCTCAATTCTTTTAAGCTCACCGCCAGAAAGCGATGCGTTAACCTCGCGGTTTATATAATCACGTGCGCAAAGACCAACCTGTGACAGATAATCACAAGCCTCTGACATACTTATCTCTTTACCAGATGCAAGTCGGATAAGGTCATTAACCGTGATTCCTTTAAAGCGTACAGGCTGTTGGAAAGCAAAGCTTATACCTTTATTGGCCCGTTCGGTAATAGAAAGGTCGGTTATATCCTCACCGTCAAGCAAAATCTTACCGCTTGTAGGTTTTATAATACCTGCAATGATTTTTGCAAGTGTAGACTTACCACCGCCGTTAGGCCCAGTTATAGCAAGAAAACCGTTATCGACATCCATTGTAATATCTTTTAAAATTTCTTTTACGCCATCTTCGTTTTCAGCCGAAAAAGAAATATTTTTAAGCTGTAGCATTAACTTCCTCCATAATTTTATACATACATAAGTATTATACATTTTTCTTGTCGAAAAAGCAATAATATTATTTACTAATTATAACCTTTTATGGTATAATATCCTAAAAAGTTTTAAAACGGAGTTTTAATATGAATATCACAGAAAAACTATCAGCAGAGCTTAATTTGAAATTATGGCAGGTCGAAAACACCGTTAAACTGCTTGACGAGGGTAATACCGTGCCCTTTATAGCGCGTTACCGCAAGGAAGTGACAGGCAGTCTTGACGACCAGGTTTTACGTGCGTTATCCGAAAGACTCGTATATTTACGCAATTTGCAGGAGACCGCCGAAAAATATAAAACGGCAATTGCAGAACAAGATGCCTTGACAGAAGAATTGGCTGCAGCTATTGATGCCGCACAGACCCTTACCGAACTTGATGACCTTTATCGTCCTTACAAGAAAAAGCGTAAGACCCGTGCATCTGCAGCAAAAGAAAAGGGACTCTCCCCCCTTGCTGATTTAATATATGCTCAATCTCCCGACAGTGCAGATCCCATCGTTTTAGCGGAAGATTTTATAAATACCGAATTGGGCGTAGAAACCGCCGAGGATGCGATACAGGGCGCTAAGGATATTATTGCCGAGATGATAAGTGATGATGCTGATATACGCAAACGTATGCGTTTTGTTTGTATGGTGCACGGTATTCTCGTAGTAAAAGCGGCAGGTGAAGAGCTTGATGTTTATGAAATGTATGCCGACTATCGCGAGCCGTTGGCTAAAATTGCAAACCACCGCGTACTTGCAATAAATCGTGGTGAAAAGGAAGAATTTTTAAAGGTTTCGGTGGATTTTGATCGTGATAAAGCGATGTTTATTATTAGCCGCGACCATATAAAAGAGGGTTCACCCTGTACAGCAGCTGTAATTGAAGCTGCAGAGGATGCCTATACACGACTTATATTCCCATCAATTGAACGCGAAATGCGAAATGCGCTTACCGAAAGGGCGAGTCGCGATGCAATTAAAGTATTCTCGCAAAATTTACAACAACTACTTATGCAACCGCCCGTAAAAGATACGGTAACTATAGGTCTTGACCCGGGTTATCGTACAGGTTGTAAGGTTGCCGTTGTTGATGGCACAGGAAAGGTGCTTGATACAGGCGTGATCTACCCCGTACCTCCTCATAATAAAATTGAAGAAGCCAAAAAAACAATTAAAAACCTTGTTAAAAAACATAATGTCCGCACCTTTGCAATAGGAAACGGCACTGCAAGCCACGAAACCGAGTGCTTTGCCGCCGAGGTTATTAAAGAAATTGACGATGGACTTAACTATATGGTGGTCAGCGAAGCGGGCGCTAGTGTGTACTCGGCATCTAAGCTTGCTGCTGAAGAATTTCCACAGTTTGACGTAGCACTTAGAAGTGCCGTATCCATCGCTCGCCGTATGCAAGACCCCTTGGCAGAGCTTGTAAAAATAGAGCCCAAAGCTATTGGTGTAGGTCAGTATCAACACGATATGCCTGAAAAAGAACTGGCCTTAAGCCTTGATGGCGTTGTAGAATATTGCGTTAACTCGGTAGGTGTTGATCTTAATACCGCATCTGTTCAGTTGTTATCACGAGTATCGGGTATAAACCAGTCAATAGCAAAAAACATTGTCGCCTACCGCGAAGAAAACGGTATATTTACCGACCGCGCTCAGCTTAAAAAGGTTTCTATGTTGGGACCAAAAGCTTACGAGCAATGCGCAGGCTTTTTGCGCATTATAGGAGGCAAAAAAGCGCTTGATTCCACCAGTGTTCACCCCGAAAGTTATGATGCCGCAGGTAAACTTTTAAAGCTTTGCGGATTTAACGAAAAAGATATTGTCGACCGTAAGATAAATGGTATTTCAGAGCAAGTAGAAACCCGCGGAGCCGAAAGTCTTGCCGATGAACTTGGTATAGGCGTGCCTACCCTTTTAGATATTGCAAAAGAGCTTGAAAAACCGGGTCGCGACCCACGTGACGAACTACCTCCTCCAATGCTTCGTCAGGATATAATGAGTATGGAAGACTTGAAGGTGGGTATGGAGCTTACGGGTACAGTGCGCAATGTTATTGACTTTGGCGCGTTTGTCGATATCGGTGTTCATCAGGACGGTCTTGTGCATATTTCTCAGATAACAAACCGCTATATAAAGCATCCGTCAGAGGTGCTCAAGGTTGGAGATATTGTCACCGTCTGGGTATTGTCGGTGGATAACGCCAAAAAACGTATTTCTCTTACTATGAGAAAGGAAAAGTTAAATGAAGAAAAGTAATTTAAAAGGCAGCCTTATCCTATGCCTTGCGGCACTGCTTTGGGGCCTTGCCTTTGTGGTGCAAAATCGTGCTGCGGATAAGATACCTCCGTTTGCGTTTAACTGTATTCGCTCTTTTGTTGGCGCCCTGTTTTTATTTGGCTTTATGGCAATTATGTCTATTAAGAACAAAGACTATGTGCCTGTACCAAAAACTATGGATAAAAAATTGTTGCTAACAGGTGGCGCTGTGTGCGGCATTGTGCTTGCAATTTCAACCAACTTTCAGCAATTTGGTATCGCCGCCTATCCTGATGGCGCACCGGTAGAAGCACGCTCCGGATTTATTACTGCGCTTTATGTAATAGTTGTACCATTGCTTTCGGTTTTTGCCCGAAAGCGTGTACCAATTATAGTCTGGATTGCATCTCTTGTAGCAATCGGTGGTTTTTATATGCTTTGTCTGTTTGAGGGCGCAAGTGGATTTTATATTGCCGATTTGCTGGTGCTTGGTTGTACCTTTGCCTTTTCGCTACATATTATTGTTATTGATAAGTATTGTGATGTGGTGGGCGGAATAAGACTTTCGGCATTTCAATTTGTATTCTGCGGTATCGTGTCGGGTATAATGTCACTTATATTTGAACTTGATGTAATAAGCATATCAGACATCGTATCGGTAATACCCGAAGTTTTGTATATGGGTGTAGTCTCTAGTGGTATTGCATATACGTTACAGATTATTGGTCAAAAATATGCCGAGCCTGCAATAGCATCGCTTTCAATGAGTCTTGAAAGCGTATTTGCAGCAATTGGTGGTTGGATAATTACAGGCAATGCGCTAAAGGGAAATGAAATTGCAGGTTGTTTACTTGTATTCGCCGCAATTGTGCTTGCGCAAACACCAGAATTTTTCAAAAAGAAAATAGATAATGCTTAACAAACAGACCTCTGCAATTAAAAGCAGAGGCCTGTTTGTTTTGTTAGCACAACGAATCATAATATTCACTTAATTTATTGCCTATTTCAATACGTACACGCGCCAGAGAACGATGGTCGTCATTGTATTCGCGAACGCTTGTGGTTACCTTCTTTATCTGACTTTCAACATATTCTCTACCAAAAATCTTTTCCGCAAGCTCAAACATATGATAGTCCTCTATTGCCGAACGAAGTAGCTCCAAACGCACGGAACCAACCGGTCCGTCAAGTCCTATACGGTCACCGTTATAAAACAGCGAGCCATCTCCAAAGCAATAGTGAGAAAGATATGGCACAGAGGTCGTCACATCCCATGGATCACCATCAATCCAGTGCGTAGTATTCCAATAAAGAAATCCCTTTACTCCGTACAGATATTGCTGCCAAAGCAGTACGCGGTGATAAAAGCCTTCCATATCAATAAACAGGTTAGCATAAGGCAGCGGTGGCTCCCAACAACAATACCACCAGATACGCTCGCCTTTTTTACTGCGCTCACTCATATAATATTTAAACCATTCATCTTTGTAAAGGACACTTTTAGGGCACCATACAACATTGTATTTTTCAAGCAGGTCAACAGCTCTGACGCCGCCACCGTCATATGGATCCGTAAAAAAAGGTACTACCTGTTTATGACCTGGGAATATTTTTTCAATACAATTATAAGAATCTTCCAGTCGCGCATAATCTGACATGTTCTTAGGTGTATCAACCGTATAAAACATAGCCTTTTCAAGCCACTTGGGATTTGTTTTAAGTTTGTTATAGTACGCTACCATCTTGGCGTCTGATATATCCTTAGCAGGCACGTGAAAATTTGTAACCTTTGGATTGTTAAGATATTCATCTGCTCTGGAATCCAAAATATTATATGGCAAATATCTTCCACAGATATGATAGCGATTAAGCAACATATCATAATAATTTTTATAAACTTCTTGTGGATTGTCGGTTTTGTGTCTTAAGAAAAGCCATTCATCTTCAATACCAAAGTTGGTTTCCATATATTTTTCGGGATTTATTGCAAAATTCCAAACACGAACCCAAAGTTGATATTCATCGTAAACCTCATCGTTCTCATAAAGCACTACTGTAAGCCCATAATCACCCGGTTTTGTATCTAGTGTTGTAGATATATTAATGCGGTATGTTACGTTTTTCCACTCGGAAAGGTCGAAACGTCCATCATCCTGCACTACGGGATCAGGCCACAAAGCTCCCTCGCAGCTTACATAATGTTCACGCAATAACTCCACAGTAAAGTTGGCATCGGTATTGTCTATAACCTCTATTTTCATGTTTTTTCGCTCGCCCTGTTTTGAAAGCACTGAAAATTGACAACCCTCGGTAGCATTTTGCGCTACGCAAACAGTAAAACCTTCTATTCTACCGAAAGGTTGACAAGTTTTAGGCAACACCTTTTTTTCGGGAGCATTAAACATTACGTGTAAATTTTTCTCCATATCCGGAAACCCTCTCATACTAAATGCTTTTAATGGTTATTATTAGTATTTTAACATAAGAAATATTAAAAAACAATATACTTTTTTCAAAAAGCAAAACTCTGCTAAAAACAAAGCAGAGTCTTGTCCTTAAATTATTCATTGCTATAATATTCGCTTAATTTGTTACCAATATCTTTGCGAACCTCATCAAGCATCCAATGTGCATCGTGATAACGATAAACGCTACTTGTAATTTTGCTTATCTCGCCTACTATATAATCGCGGCCAAAAGCCTTTTCGGCAAGACCAAACATATAATGGTCCTCAATACCATAACGTAAAATTTCCATACGTAACGAACCAACAGGTCCATCAATACCTACTCTGTCGCCGTTGTAAAGCAGAGAACCGTCACCAAAACAGTAGTTGGAAAGTTCGGGTACTGTAGCGGTTACATCCCAGGGGGAGCCATGTTTCCACCAGTTTACCGACCAATAAAGCATACCATTTATACCATACAGATACTGCTGCCATGCGATAGTGCGCTGATAAAAGCCTTCCATATCAATAAACACATTACTGTAAGGCAGACCGGGTTCCCAACAATAGTACCACCATGTGCGGTCACCCAACTTTTCACGCTCGAGCATAAATTCGCCCATATAATCATCTTTAAACAAACTGATTTTAGGGCACCAGACCTTGCAGTGACGGGCAAGAAGATCTATAGCGCGCTTGCCTTCGCCATCGCGTGGATTCATATAAAATGGTACTACCTGTGCATGACCCGGATGGTACTTTTCAATATTTTCATAAGCCCGTTCTATACGGTCATAATGTTCCATACATTGCGGTTCATCCACAACGTAATAATATCCCTTTTTAAGCCAATCAGGATTGGTTTTTAATTTGTTATAGTAAGCGGTAATTGTTTCAGGCTTTCCGTCATAAGGAATTCGAAATGATGTAACCGTGGGATTGTTCATATACTCGTCGGCTCTTGGGTCAAGAACATCGTAGGGTAAAAAGCCTGCGCAGATGTGATAACGCTCTAACATGAAATCGTAATACTTTTTATAAAGCGCGTTAATATCATCTGGTTTGCAAATCTGCTCAAGGTAATTATGCTCCATACCAAATGCGGTTTCCATCAGCTTGCTATGGTCAATCTCAAAATTCCATACAGTTACCCATACATTATATTCACCGTAAACCTCATCGCCTTCACGAAGGATCACCTTTATCCCGTAACAACCGGGTTTTGTATCAGGTGTAGTTACAATATTGATAAGATATGTAACATTCTTCCACTCTTCAAGGTCAAATTTATTATCATTCGGTACTATGGGATCGGGATAAAGCGCACCGTCGCAGTCAACGTAATGCTCTCGAAGTAATTCCACGGTAAAGCCTGCATCTGTATCGTTCACAACCTCAATACTCATATTTTTACGCGCGCCCGACTTTGACAAAATAGACATCTGACAGCCTTCTGTGGCATTACGAGCCACATAAATATTATAACTTTCTCTTGGTGTAAAGGGGTTATACTCCCTTGTACGCATTGTTTTTTGTGGGGTTATAAACCAAATATCTAAATTTTTTTCCATAGCACCTATTCCTTCAGCTGACAAGAGTCAGCACTTGCACAAAGTTAAGGATATTGTACCATACAAAAAAGTAAAAAGCAATCGCATTGCGATTGCTTTTTGTTACTGTTATTTGTTAATATTTGTTATTATTTTACAATTTTAACCTTTGCTCCGTTTCCTATCCCTGCAGCGTTGGCGTCATCGGTATCGATGTGCATTTCAAGACGGAAATCCTTATGAACACGCACTTGAACATCATAAAACTTTGTACGACGTTCTCCGTTGACCTCTACATCCACATACTGACCGTCTGATAATCCAAACTGTGCTCCCTCGTCGGTACTCATATGTATATGTCGATTAGCGATTATACAGCCTTCTTTTAATGTTACAACTCCTTTAGGACCTATAATGGTTATAGGAGCAGAGCCTACTATATCACCTGACTCTCTTACCGGTGGTTTAACCTTAAGTGTAAAAGAATCTGTGCGTGAAATCTCTACTTGCGATGCCTTACGAACAGGACCTAATACTCTCACGTTTTCTATAGGACGAAGTGAAGGTCCCACAATTGTAAGGGTTTCTTTGCAAGCAAACTGACCTGGCTGTGACAGGTCTTTTATTGGAGTGAGCTGATATCCTACGCCAAAAAGTGTCTCTAAATCAGCGGTAGATAGATGTATATGACGGTTTGACACACCAACGGGAACGGTATCGTTTTGACCGTTTGCACCGCTGTTTCCAAGCTCTGCCATTACTCTGCCGACAATCTCGGCAACCAAATTATCATTCATCGTTATAACTCCTTAAATTATTCGGAAGCTTTCTGCCATTACGCAACGACGCTGACGGGTAAAGCTACGGGCTGAGGTTATGCCCTCGCCTGTGGGTCCTGCAATTGTAAAGGTTGCGTGACCCTCGCCTCCAAAGCCGATTCCCGCGTAAGAAGGCGCATTTTTAACAAAAATTGTGGTTTCAACCTCACGTGCAAAGCGTGAAAGATTGTCAACATTTTTAGAATGCATATGCGCAGTATGGCGGTTGCCATGTTCTGCCTTAACAGCAAGGTCTATAGCCTCATCAATATTATCAACACGAACTATCGGAAGAATAGGCATCATAAGCTCTTCCTGAACAAATGGGTGGTTAAAGTCGGTTTCACAGATAATGCAACGGATGTCGTCGCTAACAGTTATTCCAAGTTTTTGGAGGATAACCTTTGCATCGCGACCAACACAGTCACGGTTTACTATTTTACGAACATTACCCTTTTTATCGGTCTTTTCAACAAGAACTATGCTAGCCAACTTTGTTGCTTGTGCAGAGTCAATCATATACGCGCCGTTTTTGAGCATTACAGAAATAAGCTCATCCGCGATATTTCTAAAAGCAAATACCTCTTTTTCTGCAATGCAAGGAAGATTGTTATCAAATGTGCAGCCGTCGATAATATCCTTACCGGCTTTCTGGATATCTGCGGTATCGTCAACTATAACAGGTGGGTTACCGGCTCCTGCGCCGATGGCCTTTTTACCCGAAGAAAGTACAGCCTTAACAACACCGGGACCGCCTGTACAAACAAGCAGTCGGATAAGAGGATGCGACTGCATTATTGCGGCAGATTCAAGTGTGGGCTTTTTCATAGAGCAAACAAGAATTTCAGGACCGCCCATAGCCTTGCTAGCGCGGTTTACAAGGTCAACCGCATAGTTTGATGTTGCGATTGCATTGGGGTGTGGGTTAAACACAACGCCGTTA
>JAZSBS010000075.1:0-1624 GCA_045602525.1 Acutalibacteraceae bacterium | reverse complement strand
CCATTTAATTAGCCTCTTTTCAAATTAAATAATTCTAAAGCTTTCAGCCATTACGCAACGGCGCTGACGTGTAAAGCTGCGAGCTGAGGTAATACCCTCACCTGTTGGACCCGCAATTGTAAAGGTTGCGTGACCTTCACCACCAAAGCCGATACCAGCGTAAGAAGGCGCATTTTTAACAAAGATTGTGGTTTCAACCTCGCGCGCAAAACGAGAAAGGTTATCAACATTTTTAGAATGCATATGCGCTGTATGGCGGTTACCATGCTCGGCCTTTACAGCCAAATCAATCGCCTGGTCAATATTGTTTACGCGAACTATAGGAAGAATTGGCATCATAAGCTCTTCTTGAACAAAGGGGTGGTTAAAGTCGGTCTCGCAAATAATGCAACGGATATCATCACTTACTGTAATGCCAAGCTTAGAAAGAATAACCTTTGCATCACGGCCAACACAGTCACGGTTAACTATTTTGCGAACATTGCCCTTTTTATCAGTCTTGTCAACCAAAACTATCTCAGCAAGCTTACCCGCCTGTGCTGAGTCTATCATATAAGCGCCGTTTTTAAGCATTACAGATATAAGCTCATCAGCGATATTTCTAAAAGCAAATACCTCTTTTTCAGCTATACAAGGAAGGTTATTATCAAAAGTGCATCCATCGATAATATCTTTACCTGCTTTCCCAATATCGGCGGTATCATCAACTATAACAGGAGGGTTACCTGCACCTGCGCCAATAGCCTTTTTACCCGAAGAAAGCACAGCCTTTACAACACCGGGACCACCTGTGCAAACTAAAAGTCTGATAAGTGGGTGTGACTGCATAATAGCGGCTGATTCAAGTGTTGGCTTTTTCATAGAGCAAACCAAAATCTCTGGTCCGCCCATCGCTTTACTTGCGCGGTTTACAAGGTCAACTGCGTAGTTAGAGGTAGCAATAGCGTTTGGATGTGGATTAAACACTACGCCGTTACCTGCGGCAATCATACCAATGGAGTTACAAATTACTGTTTCGCTAGGGTTTGTACTTGGAGTGATTGCACCAACAACACCAAACGGTGCCATTTCTACAAGTGTAAGGCCATTATCGCCCGTCTTTGCGGCAGATACTATATCTTCGGTACCGGGAGTTTTGTCAGCTACGAGCATATGCTTTGCTGTTTTGTGGTCCACTCTGCCCATACCGGTTTCTTTAACGCCGATTTCTGCCATAATGTGTGCCTCAGCACGTGTAAGACGGCGAATTTCTGTAATTAACTGCTCTCTCTTTTCTACCGACATAGCGCGTACTGCCTTATAAGCTACCTGAGCTGCGGCGATAGCATCGTTCATATCGTCAAACACACCTACAAACTTTTTGCCTGCATACTGTGTGCTGTCAAAGCTGGCTGTAGGCGCTGCTGCAACCTGATTTAACACCTGACTTACAACCTCGCGAATTTCAGCTTCGGTAAGATTTCTTGCCATATATAATCACTCCTTGAAAAGTTACAATCAATATATTAAATCAACGTTTTTACTTTTTAAATACTCTTGCCAATTTGCACTTGGCTCTGTGTCGGTAGCGATAATGTCAACATCGGTAACGTCGCTAACCTTTATAAGTGAAATTTTATCAAAC
>JAZSBS010000074.1:0-4060 GCA_045602525.1 Acutalibacteraceae bacterium | reverse complement strand
AAGTTTTCGCAATATTTCTCTTATCTCTAATCTCTTATCTGCGTAAAATACTTTTCTTCTATACTTTGGCGCAAAAACTATATGGTACTTGCAATTCCTTTTTGTGTGTGCTAAACTGTTTGTGTCAATTTGTTCTTTTTTTATTTATAAATCCTCTGTTTGTGTTTTTAGTTTGACTGGCAGGTCTTTTCTATCTTAACACAAACGGAGGATTTTGTTCATCGGTTAACCTCTATCCAACCACGCGACTATCGCGTGGTTTTCTTTATACAAGAAAAAGCGGCTGATATCAGCCGCTTTTATAATCTTATAATTATTCCTGTTCTTCTGCCTCAGGTACATCACACACAAGGTATCCATCTTTAATGCGATTTTTTTGTGTCAAACGGTCAAATACCGCCAGAGCGCCAAGCACCGCAGAAAAGACTGTAACAACGGTTCCTATAAACTTTAAAAACTTTTTCATAACAAGTACCTCCTGTGTTTTACATTATATATCTATATTCTATGTTTTTCAGACAAAAGTCAAGTACTTTTTACATAAAAGGTGCAAAAAGGTGTAATATTGCGCGTTTTAGCCTTACATACCATGATGATTTTTTCAGTTTTTTAACGGTAATTTGCTCGCACTGCAAAAGCAGGGTATTAAAATGCTCTTTAATATCATAAACCGTTTTATTATCGCACATCCACACACCGCACTCGAAGTGCATTATAAAACTACGATAGTCCATATTAACGGTGCCAACTGTGGCAACACTGTCGTCTGACACAAAAAACTTTGAGTGAATAAAACCGGGTTTATACTCATAAATCCCTACCCCCGCAGAAAGCAGGTCATAATAGTTATACTGCGTTACAGGATGTACATACCATTTATCAGGTATATGCGGCGTTATAATACGCACGTCTATGCCCGATTTTGCAGCAAGCCTCAAACACTCTTTCATAGAATTATCAATTATAAGGTACGGCGTCACGATATAGACGTACCGTTGCGCAGAGTTTATTATCTGCATATAAATGCCTTCGGCTGGATTTTTGTTGTCAAGAGGACCATCGGCATAAGGCAACAAAAAACCTTTGTGAAGTACCTTTTCCTCTGAAATGTGCGTACGCATATCAATAGCCTTGCCCGTGGTAAATTCCCAGGTGCTACAAAACATAGACAAAAAGCTTTTTACAGCATCACCCTTTATAATCACGGCACAGTCCATCCAATAACCAAAGCGCTCAAGCTGATTGATGTATTCGTCTGCAAGGTTAAGTCCGCCGGTAACTGCCACCTTTCCGTCAATTACCACTATTTTTCGGTGGTTACGATTGTTCATAAAAATATCTATAGAAGGTCTTATTTTATTAAAAACCGCCACCTCTATACCCTTACGGCGAAGACGACCTACAAAGCTTCTTTGCTGACGCTTTATAGAGCCAAAATCATCAAATAAAACCTTAACCTCCACGCCCTGCTGTACCTTACGTTCAAGAATGTCGCAAACCGCAGACCACATTTTACCCTCGGCGATAATAAAAAACTCTATAAAAATATAATGCTGGGCCTTCTCAAGTTCTTCAAGAAACCGCGGCAAAAACTCCTCACCTGGCGCTAAAAACTCTACTGATGAATTTTTGTAAAGCGGATAACCCGACTCAAGCGTCAAATAATCGGCCTGACGCGAATGCAATCCGTCGCTGTAACGCAAAGTTTCATGTATATCGTCATCGTCAGGAAGTTGTTTTAAATACTTCTTTTCGCATTGCTGCATTTTGCGTTTAACATGTGGAAAAACACGTCCGCCGCCAAGCAACATATATGCCGTAACACCAAAAATTGGCACTGCCAAAATAAAGATTATCCAAAGTATTTTATAACTCGATTTGCCGCTACTATTGGTTATATAAAAAACCATTATAACCGCAAGTATTGTGCAAAGCGTATTAAGAAAGAAATAATGCTCTGAAAGCCCTTTTACCATAACCACAAAAAACACAATCTGTACAAGCAGTGAAACCGCCGAAAAAACAATATGAGTTGGAAACGGTATACCACGTTTTTGCTTAAGTTTAGTCTTTATAACAGCACCTCCTAACACAGTATGTTTATTATATTAATTTTACCATAAATTTATGAACAAATCAAGAAACATAAAAATCCCTTGTCGCATTACACATCAAGAGATTTTTATGTTTGTATGTATGTTATTCTGTTTTATTATGTAAGTCGCAACTACAGTCGCACGAAGCACATTTACTGCCGTGAGGACAGCCGATGCATTTATTGCCGCTTTTCTTTTGCTTTACGATATAGATTATTACAGCAATTAAAACAATCGTCACTATACCTAATACTATATAATCTCCCATAGTATCACCCTTATTTAGCAACTGTTACTTTTTCTTTTGCCTTTAAAGCGTATTCTGCCTTAAGCTTTTTGTCGGTATTGATAATAAGTGCCACCACTATGCCTACCATGCAAGCTACTGCTACAAGACCCGGTAGGAATGCTGCACCCGAATTGCCCGATACAATAAGTGTACCAATCTGATATACCAAGAAAGCAACCGTATAACCAACAGCAAGTTGAAGTCCTATACCGCCCCAAAGCCATTTTGCGCTCTTCATTTCAGCGTTCATAGCGCCGATAGCGGCAAAGCAAGGCGGAGTGTAAAGGTTAAACATAAGGTAAGCAAGCGCCGCAACCTTTGTAAGACCCATTATTGTAGCAACCTCACCTGCGCCACCTATAAGTGCTAATTCTTCAGTATCAATAAAGTTTGTAACCGAGAAGCAAACAGCAAGCGTACCAACAACGTTTTCTTTTGCAATAAATCCTGTAACAGCGGCTGCAGCCAACTGCCACGAAAGAACACCAACAATAGGTACTAACAGATATGCAAATGGACCTGCAATAGAAGCAAGAATTGAATCGCTTGCGGTATCATTTGCCGCAGTAAATTTCCATGTAAATGTCTGCATAAGCTGAACTGCTGTATTACAAAGGAGAATAATTGTAGCAGCTTTAATTATGTAAGCCCAACCACGCGAACACATTGATTTAAATGCGCCCCAAAGTGATGGAACCTTATATTCAGGAAGTTCAATAATAAAGAATGATTTACGTGCCTTATGTCCTGCAATTTTGTTTACAAGAAGTGCACCCAAGAAGATAAGAGCAATACCAGAAAGATAACAAACAGTACTTACCCAACCTGCATTATCAAAGAAAGTACCTGCAAATAGTGCAATTACAGGAATTTTAGCTCCACAAGGCATAAAGGGGGCAAGCATTGCGGTAGCTCTGCGTTCACGTTCATTGCGGATTGTACGGCTTGCCATAACACCGGGCACCGCACAGCCGATTGTAATAACAAAAGGTATTACGGATTTACCCGAAAGACCAACCTTTTTAAATATCGGGTCAAGAACCACTGCCACACGTGACATATAACCGCAGTCTTCAAGAAGAGCTATAAGGAAATACATTACCATAACCAGCGGTAAGAAACCAACAACCGCGATAACACCGCCGATTACACCGTCAACAACAAGTGCAGATATGAGTGGATTTTCAATAAATCCGCCTACCCATCCTTGGAACATTTCAAGCAATGTTACAAGACCTGGAATGGTAGCACCCGACTCAAATTCGTAGCCTTCAGCTATCCACGGACCAATCCACGCCTGCGAAATCTGGAATACAAGCCACATAACAACGGCAAAAATCGGAATACCAAGCCATTTGTTTGTAAGAACTGCGTCAATCCTATCGCCAACGTTTTTATCCTTTGTGAGGACTTTACGGGTTTCAACCTCTTTAACAATTTGGTTCACGAACTCAAAACGCTTGCGGTCTGCAGCTACTACCGCCTTTTTATCGGTAAGATCAATATCGCCCTGGGCATAAGGAGCTCCCTGCTCCTTTCCTGCCGCAGCTACAGCGGCTTCAACAACCAACTTTAAGCCGTCAGCCGATGTAGAAACAGTTTCTACAACGGGGCAACCAAGTTTTTGTGAAAGCGCTGCTGCATCAATTACAGTTTCTTTCTTTTCGTTAAGTCG
>JAZSBS010000073.1:0-19999 GCA_045602525.1 Acutalibacteraceae bacterium | reverse complement strand
GCCATGTGAAAATTCGCCTCCTTGTTTGGTTGGCGGGCAAAACTTACACCGTGCCGTGCGTTTCATCACAACACAACATAAAACCGGCATTTGCTGGGGTTAACGCAAATCCGGAGCAGCGACTCGCATCGCCGCGACACCTCTGGTTTCGCAAGTAACCGTTGGTGCCTCCAAGTTCTTTCGCCCGGTTTAAAATCGGACATACTCCGCGGAAATTTCCCCATTCAAGATGGGCCACCTCCCGCATCAACGCATGTTTTACGCCGCATTTTCGCAGCGTGCCTTATGATAATAACACAACTGTCGCATAAATGCAAGAAAAATTTTAAAAAAAGTTCTTATATTTTTAATGAATTTTTTGTTATAATTTTGTGCAATATAACTAATATATTTTCTGGGCTTTTTTATTTTGCGGTTTACATAAAATTATAACACAACATATTGTATTTAATTAGTTGCGCGTTTTAAATCCTTCGCCAATAATCTCTCCCGCATCGCTTACAACAATAAACGCGCGTTTATCATATTCTTTTATAACATCGTGCACTGCGGCGGCTTCGTGCACGCGCACCGTACACATAAGCATTGTACGACTCTCTCCGGTGTATCCGCCCACAACGGACAGTCTGGTCACACCGCGACCTATGGTGTTGTTTATTTCACGACAAATTAAATCGGGCTGGCTTGTTACAATATAAATTATTTTTCCACGATCGGCGCCGTAGAGTAAAACGTCCATCACGCGTGTTCCTGCATATATAGCCACTACCGAATATAGTGCAATTTCGGCATTTTTGTAAACTATAGCCGTCAGTATTATCACAAAACCGTCTGCCATTAAAATTATTTTGCCGACGCTTAAATGGCGATATTTACGATTAACAAGTTTTGCTATAATGTCTATGCCGCCTGTAGTAGCGCCGCGCAACAAAATAAGACTTAATCCTAATCCCATAAGTATTCCGCCAAAAAGTGATGCCAGTATACCGTCGGCTTTAAGTGGCGGTAAAACTCTTGCCGATATGTCAAGGGTAAATGATACAAGCGCCGTTACAAAAGATGTTTTAAGTATAAACATACCGCCCATTTTTACATATCCCAAAATAAGCACAGGTATGTTAAACGCAAACAGCATAATGCCTGTGGGTATTTGTGTCAAAAAGTTTACAACCGTCGCAACACCTGTAAAGCCGCCGGGCGAAATACCGTTTGATGATAAAAACATATTTACAGCTACAGAGTATATTGCTGCGCCGATAACGAAATATAATAAATCAATTATAATCTTTGAAGCGTTTTTCCTCATAAAACAAAACCTCCGTACAGTTATTTTGTACGGAGGTTTTAATTTATATTCTTTTTACCATATCATTTCAAACAGTTTTTGTGCCCTATCATTCTGACCCGACAAATGCAAAAAGCCAAAAAGACATTCAAGACCTGTTGCGGTATGATATTCCCCGCTGGTAGCACTTTTAGGAGTGTTTCCCGTATGAAAATTTCTGCCGCGTCTGAAAATCATAAGTTCTTTTTCTGTAAGAGCACTTTCTATTTTGTGAAAGGCCTCTGCCTGCGCTACCGCGCTGACATATTTCACCGAAAGACTATGTAAATCGCCCGATGAGCGATTAATTTCGGCAAGGCGGGTACGCACCATAAGACCGTAAACCGCATCGCCAACAAAAGCCAATACCGATGGACTTAACAAATTTACATTATCCATATAATTTCACACCTTAGTCGACAAAATCAAACTCAACATCATAAACACTCACGGTGTCGCCTTCCTGAACACCTGCTTTGCGCAATGCATCTATAATGCCTGTCTGTCGCATTACACGTTCAAAATATTGAAGTGATTCATAATCGTCAGGGTCAACGGTATTCATAACGTCCATTATCCACGGCGCATCCTCAACAAAATAAACATTGTCACAAACACGGATGTTAAACGTGCGCTTTTTGGGTGCAGTCAAATCAAGTTGCGGTTTTGGCTCAGCCTCGTAAACCTTTATAGCAGGTAATTTTGCCAATTCTGCAGCTACGTAATTTATAACGTTCTGCGTACCTTCGGCAATCGCCGCCATAACCGGAAAGAATTTGTAACCCTTGTCTTCAAAATATTTTGCTATTTTTTCAACGTCTTCCTCTTCGCAAAGGTCACACTTGTTGCCGACAACTACCTGTGGACGTTGGATCAACTCTTCGCTGAAAGCAGAAAGCTCCGCATTGATTTTTTCAAAATCATCAATCGGGTCACGTCCTTCGCTACCTGAAATGTCGACAACGTGAACAAGCATACGACAACGCTCGACATGGCGTAAAAACTCGTGACCAAGACCTATGCCCTCGCTGGCACCCTCAATAAGACCTGGGATATCCGCCATAACAAACGAGCTTCCCTCTCCCATTCGTATCACACCAAGCACTGGGGTCAACGTTGTAAAGTGGTAGTTTGCAATGTTTGGCTTTGCCTCACTTACAACCGAAAGAAATGTAGATTTACCCACGTTGGGAAAACCTATAAGACCAACGTCAGCAAGCAATTTCAGTTCAAGCGTTACATCAAGTTCTTCACCCGGGTTGCCGTTTTTAGCAAACTTTGGTATCTGACGGGTAGAGGTCGCAAAGTGGGTGTTTCCCCAACCTCCGTTGCCGCCCTTGGCTATAACAACCGGTTTTTCATCTGAAAGGTCGGCAATTATTCTACCGGTTTCAGTTTCTTTAACTACTGTACCGCGCGGCACTTTAATTACAAGTGCAGGTGCAGTTTTGCCGGTGCAGCGCTTGGTTCTACCGTCTTCTCCATTTTCCGCGCAGTACTTGCGCTTGTAGCGAAAATCTGCCAATGTGGACAGATTATCGTCCACCTGAAAAATAATATCGCCGCCTCTTCCGCCGTCACCACCGTCAGGACCGCCTGCAGCTACATATTTTTCACGATGAAAAGCTACCGCACCATTGCCGCCGTTGCCTGCTTTTAAATGTATATTTGCTATATCTACAAACATTTTTATCTCCTAAAATTCAGAAGTATAATGTTTTATTATTCTTCCTCAAATTCCTCAAAACCGTCAAAATCTTCGTCATCAAAATCCATTTGAGCATTTACTACGTTTTCGTAAAGCTGCTGTGCGACTTCAAGGTCTGCTTCATTTACATATATTTCCTGAGCGTTAAAGCCACCGCCAAACACTATCTGCATAGCGTCGTCACTTTCGTCACAGGTGAAAACAATACCGTTGTCGCGAAGAACATCCTTGTAAATTTCTGCTGCAACTACATTGTCGACCGATGCCGCAAGCACCGGATTTTTTACAATAAGAGCTTCTTCAGCCGCTTGTTTTGCCTCTAACTCCTCCGCCTCTTTAAGCTCTTGCTCATACAATTCAAAGGTTTTAAGTTCTGCGCCACACAATGCGCAAATTTCGGCATCGTTATCACAAGCAAAACCACATACATGACAGTTTTTCATAATATCACCTTTTGTAAAAATTTAAATCTAAAAAAATCGGGCGACTATACTTTTAAAAAGTTCGCCGCCCGATTAAAATTTGTTTTTAAATTACTGCTCCACAGCGTAGATGCTAACCTGCTTGCGGTCTCTGCCTACGCGCTCAAACTTAACCTTACCGTCGATAAGTGCGAATAAAGTGTCATCAGAGCCACGGCCAACATTGTTGCCTGCGTGGATGTGTGTTCCTCTCTGGCGAACGAGTATATTGCCTGCAAGAACGAACTGACCGTCTGCACGCTTAACACCAAGACGTTTTGATTCGCTGTCACGACCGTGCTTGGTTGAACCCATACCTTTTTTATGAGCGAACAACTGAATGTTTAACTTTAACATTATCTACACCTCCGTAGTGATTTTAATTCGTTTGCTGTACTGTTTTGAAAGCTCGGTTAAATGAAGTTTAAGACCGTCTAATATTACTTTTGTATTTAGATTAGGATTTATAACCTTGACGCGCATTAACGCATCGTCAATATCAATCTCGCACTCATCACCGATAATCTCGGTGATTGTATTTGCAGTCATATATGCCACACTTGAAACCGCGGCACACACGATTTTACCCTCTAAATCATCGCAGTTGTTAGAACTATGTCCCTTAATTTCAAATCCACAAACGCTTTCTTTGTTTGACAGAAATTTTACACTTGTCATACATTAATTAACCAATTTCGGTAATTTGTACTTTTGTGTAAGGCTGTCTGTGGCCCATCTTGCGTGAGCTGCCCTTTTTAGGCTTGTAGGTAAATACTGTTACCTTTTTGCCCTTACCGTTCTTAAGAACAGTGCCTTTTACGAAAGCGTCTTTAACATAGGGCTTGCCAACCTTTAAAGTTCTGTTGCTTACAGCAACGACCTTGTCGAAGGTTACCTCTGAGTCAACCTCTGCGTCAAGCTTTTCTACGTAGATAACATCACCGTTTTCTACACGATACTGCTTACCGCCTGTTTCGATAATAGCGTACATTTTTTACACCTGCCTGATATTTTACAGTCTCGCTAAAGATAGGCGTGCGACCCAAAATTTTAGGCGCAACTTACAAAGCCCACAATATGCGGCTTGAGTATTTTATCACAGCGCGCACCGTTTGTCAAGAAAATATTTTCATTTTTTTGACATCGCACATTTATATATTGTAATTTTTTGATTTTTATGTTATTATAAATGTAATTATATTCATAGAAAGAAGTTTCACTTATGGCAGAAATTATTACAAACGGTAAGAAAAAAGTTTTAAGCTGTATCCAGCCAAGCGGTATGCTGACACTCGGCAACTATCTGGGTGCGCTTAAAAACTGGAAAAATATGCAGGAAGAATTTGATTGCACCTATGCTGTAGCCGATCTACACGCGATTACTGTGCGTCAGGATCCGGCAAAACTACGCGCACAGATTTATTCTACCTACGCTATAATGTTGGCGCTGGGTCTTGACCCCGAAAAAAGCACGCTGTTTATACAATCACACGTAGCCGAGCATACTGCGCTGTCGTGGTTGCTTTCCTGCAATACACAGTTTGGCGAAATGTCACGTATGACACAGTTTAAGGATAAGTCAGCGCGTCACGCTAATAATGTAAATGTCGGTCTTTTCTCATACCCCGTGCTTATGGCGGCAGATATACTGCTTTATCAGCCCGATTTTGTGCCTGTGGGCGCCGACCAGAAGCAGCACCTTGAAATTGCGCGCGACATTGCCATTCGTTTTAACAATATTTACGGTGATGTGTTTAAAATTCCCGAGCCATATATACCAAAAGCAGGCGCAAAAGTAATGTCACTGCAAGACCCCGCTAAAAAAATGTCTAAGTCAGACGAAAATCCTAATGCGTGGGTTGCAATTCTTGATGACCGCGACACAATCATTCGCAAATTCAAGCGTGCCGTAACTGACAGCGAGGCATGTGTTCGTATGAGTGAGACACAGCCGGGCATTTCTAACCTCATTACCATTTACAGCGTAATAACCGGTAAAACACCCGTCGAGGTAGAACGCGAATTTGAAGGCAAAGGCTATGGCGACTTTAAGCTGGCTGTTGGAGAAGCTGTCGCCGATGAACTCGCACCTATCAAAGCAGAGTACGACCGTATTATTGCCGATAAAGCAGAGCTTGAACGCATATTCCGCGAAGGTGATGCCAGAGCGGAAAAGGTTGCTCGCAAGACATATTTTAAAGCAATGAAAAAGGTTGGCTTTGTACTATGATTTTTCCAAGCGAAAACTCAAAGGTGGCTTGTGTGGTCAAAAACTTTATAAGGTCACATCGCATTCCCCACGCAATATTAGTCGAGGGAGAAAGTGATAGATCTAACCTTGATTTGTCGCTTTATATTGCTACAGCCGCCGTTTGCAGTAAAGACGTCGCTCCCTGCGGCGTGTGCAAAGACTGCCATTTAGCTTCGATTGATTCTCACCCCGACATAACACGCGTGTCCGCGCTTGACGGAAAAAAGTTTTTAACAGTCACGCAAATACGCGAGTTGCGTGCCGATGCATTTGTAAAAGCGCACTCCGCCGAAAAACGTGTTTTTATTATCGAGGACGCTAACCGTATGAACGAGCAAGCGCAAAATGCGTTGCTTAAGGTTCTTGAAGAACCACCGCAAAACGTTATTTTTATACTGCTTACCCCATCAAAAACAATGCTACTTGACACTATTATATCGCGTTGTGTACTGCTGTCACTGCTTGAAAGCAGGTCTGAAGATAACGGATATGTTGAAATGGCGAATAACTTTATCAACCTGTTGCTCTCTGGTAGTGAATACGAAATGCTAAAGCTACTTAGCTCCCTTGAAAAAAGTCGCGTTGATGCAGAGGAGTTTTTTAAGACTCTTAGCATTTGTGTAACAGAAAGGCTTAAAAAAGGCTCGTCTTACGCACGCGTGCTTGACAGGCTTTATGACGATACAAAATATTATTTGGACCTTCTGGCAACAAATATCAATATGCCGCTGCTTATCGGCCTTGCGGTCAGCCGTTCAAAAGGTCTCTTAGATATATAGAATTAGAGGAAAATTTATGACAGAAGTTATATCAGTTAAATTTAAAGACAGCGGAAAAAATTATTACTTTTCACCCGACGGCAAAAAATACAGCGCGGGTCAGAATGTTATAGTCGAAACCGCAAACGGTCTTGCTTTTGGCAGCGTTGCTGAGGCTAATCACGAGGTAGAGGACGACCGTGTTGTTCCCCCGCTAAAAAAAGCTCTTCGCATTGCAAACGACAAAGACATTCAGCGCCTTGAAGAAAACAAATCTAAAGAGTCCGACGCTTTTAAAATTTGTGAGCAAAAGATATCTGCACACAAGCTTGATATGAAGCTTGTGCGGGTTGAATACTCTTTTGATGGTGGGAAAATCACATTTTTCTTTACAGCTGATGGCCGAGTGGATTTCCGTGAACTTGTAAAAGATCTTGCAAACCACTTCCACTCGCGAATTGAACTGCGTCAGATTGGCGTACGCGACGAGGCGCGCATGCTTGGTGGCGTAGGTATTTGCGGTCAGGAATATTGCTGCAAACGCTTTCTTGACGACTTTTTGCCCGTATCCATCAAGATGGCAAAGGAACAGGGATTATCACTTAACCCCACCAAAATCTCAGGTAGTTGCGGCAGACTTATGTGCTGTCTTAATTACGAGCAAGAGTCTTATGAATATTTAAATTCCATCACACCGTCTATTGGTTCTACCGTTAAAACCGAGCAGGGTGTGGGTATTGTCACCGACGTTAACTTTATAACAGGCAACCTTACCGTAAAGCCAAAGGAAGGTGAAGGCGCGCCCTATAAAACCAACCGTAAATACGTTAAAATTTTGGGTGGTCATAAACATAAAAAGACTGAAAACGCCGAACAGTAAATTGCCTCTTGCATTTTTTGTAGAATGTTGTTACAATAGATACAACAAGTTTTGTATGTTAACCTAAAACCTGTTTTATTCCACTTTGACGGAGGTGTAACCAATGGCTTACAAAATTACTGATGATTGCATCAGCTGTGGCGCTTGCGCAGGCGGTTGTCCTGTAGAGGCTATTGCTGAAGGTGACGGCAAGTACGAAATTGATGCAGATGCATGCATGGATTGCGGCGCATGTGCAGCAGGTTGCCCCGTAGAGGCTATCGTTGAAGGCTAATAAGTCTGGTACTTAACAAAAGTAAGGTTCAACTTTTTTGGTTGAACCTTTTCTTTTTTTGTGATATTATAAATGTATAAATTTGTAATTTTTGGAGGTAATGTTATGAAAGACCAGAATTGCGCATATTGTATGGGTGGAGAATTGCTTGACAAATTTGGTATTTTTATCTGTGATTTATCAGTGAGTCAGCTTATTTTATTTAAGGAACAATCAAAGCCCGGCAGAGTTATTGTTGCTTACAAAGACCATGTAAGTGAAATTGTAAATATAAGTGAAGAAGAGCGCAACGCCTTTATGTCAGACGTTTGCCGCGCGGCAAATGCTGTACACAAAGCCTTTAACCCCGACAAAGTAAACTACGGCGCTTACGGCGATACAGGCTGTCATTTACACATGCACATTGTGCCTAAATACAATGGCGGTGACGAATGGGGCGGTGTGTTTCAGATGAACCCAAACAAAACCTACCTTACCGACGAGAAGTATGCAGAAATGATTGAAAAGATTAAGGCAAACCTTTGATAATGCAAAATGCACAATGCATAATTAAACAATAACAAAGCACCTACTTTAATTTTAAAGAAGGTGCTTTGCTTTTTGATTTTACAGTTTTTGTACATAAAATTTATAGCATCTGCTTAATTTCAAAGCAGATGCTATATTTTTAATTATTGTGCATTGTGCATTAAATAAAGCATTCTGCAATAAACACAACCACACAGGCAATTCCGGCTACTATTGGCAGTCCGCCGCCGGCGTAGGCTATAATCATAGAAACCACAAATGCCGCGAGCGCCGACCACACGCTTTCAGTGGCTGAAAGAATTGCCGGAAAGGTCATTACCGCAAGGGTGACAAACGGCACATAATAAAGAAATGACTTGAAAAATTTGTTTGTAATCTTTTTCTTTATAAGCGCTAACGGCAACATACGGATAAGATATGTTACCACCGCCATTATAATCATATACAAATATATATTATTCATTGTGGCACTCCTCCTCTTCTATCGGGAAGAAATACGCCGCCGCACCCGCAATAACAAGGGTAAGTATTATCACCCTAAAGCCTGATGATATTTCTTTTAGTATCGGTGTTATTGCAAACATAAGACTTAACAACATAGATACAAAAACAATACCAAGCAATACTTTATTGTTTTTGGTGGGTGGAACGATTATCGCAATAAACATACCGTAAAGTGCAACACCTAGAGCACTTAGCACTCTTGCAGGCAAAATATCGCCCGATACAGCGCCCAACGCCGTACCCAACACCCAGCCTGGCCAAGCCGCAGCTATAAGACCGTAGCAGTACGCGGGTGGTACATTTTCCTTTTCGTATGCGCTTGATACGCCAAAAATCTCATCGGTTACACCGTAGGCTATCAAAAAACGGTGATAGGGTTTCATCCCGATGTCGAACCGCTGCGAAAGTGATGACGACATAAGGCAATAACGCAGATTTATTATAAGCTGAGTCAAAGCCATCTCGATATATCCTGCACCTGTCGCTATTACACCAATCGCCGCAAACTGACCCGCAGACGTAAGATTGGTCGCCGAAATCAACACCGCCTGCCAAGAGGCAATACCCATACTCTGTGCCTGAATACCAAATGTAAAGGATACAGCCAAGTACCCTAAAAATATCGGTATACCGTTTTTAAAACCCTTTTTAAATACTTTAAAATTACTCATTATACTCCTGACCTTTATTTGATTGACAATAAATTTTTATAATAGTATAATTAGTTAGGTGTAAAAATGTATCCGTACCGCTCGCTTTGCGCCATAGATACAAAATCCGTATCGCCTACTATTACATGGTCTATAAGCTGGACGCCTATTTTGCAAAGTGTTTCTGCCGCTTGCTGTGTAAGTGACACGTCGCTGTCGCTCGGCACCGCGATACCGTTTGGATGATTGTGATAAAGCACCGCCGCGGTAGCGCTACAGCTAAGCACAGTTTTGGCTAGTTCACGCATCGACAGTCCTACCGAAGATAAATCACCTTCACTTAAAAAAGCAAAGTTTAAAAGACTGCCCTTTGCATCAAGACACATAACACCTATTTTTTCTTGTGTTTCACCTATATATCGGCTAAGTATGTATTTACCTATAGCATCAAGACTGCAAAAAGTGGGCTTTTGCTCTGATTTATCATATAAATATCTGCGCGCTATCGGCATTATCATTTTTAGCAACACCGCGCTACGCTCACTAAGTCCCTTAAACGCGGCAAGCTCTTCTATTGGCGCATCAAGTACACCCGCAACACTACCGTATTTTTGGGTAAGCTCGTGCGCTATTGGATTGGTGTCGGCACGCTGCACACAATAAAACAGCAACAATTCAAGTATTTTATGGGGCGGTGTGTTCTGGTCAAAGCCGTACTGCAAAAACTCTTGCCTTACACGTTCTCTGTGACCATTATGTAAATTTTTATCCATACTTTTGTCCTCTCTATTATAAATAAGGAATGTTTTATGAAAAGTTTTACAATTACCAAAAACGACGCAAACCAGCGTCTTGACAAGTTTATAACCAAGGTTTGTCCTACTCTGCCGCAAGGACTGATGTATAAATACATCCGCACCAAGCGTATAAAGATTAACGGCAAACGCGGCGAGATATCAACCCGACTTAATATAGGTGACGTGGTTGACGCATATATTAACGATGAATTCTTTATGTCTGTCACACCAAAGTATGATTTTTTAAGCTCCCCCGCAAGACTTAACATTGTTTACGAGGACGAAAATATTTTACTTGCCGATAAAGAACAAGGTCTTATTGTCCACCCCGACAAAAATGAATATCGCGATACGTTAATCGGCAGAATTCAACACTACTTATACGACAAGGGCGAATACAAGCCCGACGAGGAAAACAGTTTTAAGCCCGCCCTTGCCAACCGCATCGACCGTAACACAGGCGGTATAGTAATTGCGGCCAAAAACGCCGAGGCGCTTCGCATTCTTTGCGATAAAATAAAAGACCGCGAAATCGACAAACGGTACCTTGCCGTTATTCACGGCACACCAAAGAAAAAAACTCAAACCCTTGAAGGTTATCTTGAAAAAAACGAGGATAAAAACAAGGTGTATTTAAGCGGCAAAAAGACCGACAATAATCTTACTATCAAAACAAAGTATAACACCCTTGCTTCAAAGGGCGGTCTGTCGTTGATTGAAGTAGAACTTATCACGGGACGCACACACCAGATACGCGCGCATATGGCATCTATCGGCCACGCGCTTTTGGGAGACGGCAAGTACGGTAAATTACAAAACGATAAAAAGCTGGGTTTTGACAAACAGGCGCTTTACTCATATAAATTGACATTTGATTTTACCACAGACGGCGGAATTTTGCAATACCTTAACGGCAAAACCTTTACTGTACGAAAGGTCTGGTTTGCCGAGCAGCTATTTGGGGATGAGTATAAAAAGCTTTTATAAAAATAAAATATAGCTGTCTCCTGTGAACTATGTTGCTTTTATAATTATATTGACTGAAAGGCAAGAAAAAGATATAATTTAATCATAAAATTTAAGATGTGAGGTTTGTTATGGATATTAAAAAAATACTTTCGTGTGTAGATCACACCTTGCTGGCACAAGGTGCCACCTGGGACGAAATTAAGGCTATACTTGACGACGGAATAAAATATTCCTGCGCGTCGTGTTGTATTCCTGCATCCTTTGTAAAACAGGCAAAAGAATATGTAGGCAACCGAGTTGCTGTTTGCACGGTTATCGGATTCCCTAACGGATATTCAACCACTGCCACCAAATGCTTTGAAACAGAGGACGCCGTAAAGAACGGCGCCGATGAGATAGATATGGTTATAAATATCGGCTGGCTTAAGGATAAGAAATACGACCTCTTACTCGATGAAATCAAGGCTATTAAAGCCGCTTGTCAGGGCAAGATATTAAAGGTAATAATCGAAACTTGCTTACTTACCGATGACGAAAAGATAAAGATGTGTGAAATCGTGTCACGCTCGGGCGCTGATTTTATTAAAACCTCAACAGGTTTTTCTACCGCGGGCGCAACTCGCGACGATGTGCAGATATTCGCAGACAACGTTGCTTCTCACTTAAAAATCAAGGCGGCAGGCGGTATATCTTCTCTTGAAGACGCAGAGGACTTTATCAAAATAGGTGCTACAAGACTCGGCACCAGTAGAATAGTAAAAATAGTAAAAGCTTTAGAGAAGGGTGAACAGCATGACAAACAAGACTCCTCATATTGATTTAAAAAACGATATCGGCTTTGGCAAAACCGTGCTTATGCCGGGCGACCCGTTGCGTGCAAAATACATTGCCGAAAACTTTTTAAGTGACGCCGTACTTGTAAACGGTGTTCGTGGTGTTAACGGCTATACCGGATATTACAAGGGCGTAAAGTTTTCGGTTATGGCAAGTGGTATGGGTATGCCGTCTATCGGTATTTATTCTTACGAGCTTTATAAATTCTTTGGCGTGCAAAATATCATCCGCGTGGGTTCTGCCGGCGCTATAAATGAAAAGGCTAAGGTTCGCGATATTGTTGTGGGTATGGGCGCTTGCACAAACTCTAACTTCCCTGCTCAATACAATATGAACGGCACCATAGCGCCAATATGCGATTTTGATATGCTAAGCACTGCCAAGAAAATTGCCGACGACAAAGGTCTCAATGTTCATATAGGCAATCTCTATTCGTCTGACACCTTCTATGACGATTCACATCCATCGGCAAATTGGGGCAAGGTAGGTTGTCTTGCCGTAGAGATGGAGGCGGCGGCGCTTTATTGCACCGCTATGCGTTATGGTATGCGCGCGCTTGCTATCTGCACCATTTCAGATATTCTTTATCCGCCGTACACAGCGCTTGACGCAAAAGACCGCGAGCAAACCTTTACTCAGATGATGGAGCTTGCGCTTGATTGCGCGGTAGAATATGAAAATCTGCCACTGCTTGAGGCCAAAGACTGATATGAAAAGGGTATTTTTAATTGTTCTTGACAGTTTTGGTATAGGCGCTATGCCAGATAGCTCTGATTACGGTGATATAGGAGTTAATACATTAGCTTCGATTTCAAAGTCTGAAAGGTTTAAAATTGACAATTTAAAACGGTTAGGACTTTTTAACATTGACGGCGTAGATTGCTGTGACGGTGCTAATACACATGCGGCTGCAATTTGCCGACTTTCCGAGTTGTCACGCGGCAAAGACACAACTATAGGTCATTGGGAGATAGCGGGAATCGTATCGGAAAAACCATTGCCGACATATCCTGACGGATTCCCCGAAAGCGTACTTTCTGAGTTTTCACATCGCACAGGCAGAGCAGTTATATGCAACAAGCCATATTCGGGCACCGAGGTTATAAAAGACTATGGCGAGGAACATATAAAAACAGGTTCTTTGATTGTATATACATCTGCTGACAGTGTGTTCCAGATAGCTGCTCACGAGGATATTGTGCCGCTTGAAGAATTGTACGGCTATTGCCGCATTGCAAGAGAAATTCTTACAGGCGAGCACGGTGTTGGTCGTGTTATTGCCCGCCCGTTTGTTGGCGAGGTTGGTAACTTTAAAAGAACCTCAAACCGACACGATTTTTCACTTGAACCGCCCAAAAAGACCATGCTTGACTTCATAAAAAGCGGCGGTCTTGATACCATTTCGGTAGGCAAGATTTATGATATATTCGCAGGACAAGGTATCAGCGAATACGTGTATACCACAGGAAACACCGATGGTATGTCAAAGACTTTAGAATATGCAAAGAAGAATTTTAACGGTATTTGCTTTACAAATCTTGTGGATTTTGATATGCTTTACGGTCACCGCAACGATGTAGACGGCTATGCCGCGGCGCTCAGCGAATTTGACCGTTGGCTCGGCGAATTTTTACCTCTTTTACGTGAGGATGATCTGCTTATTATTACTGCCGATCACGGTTGTGACCCCGCATATACCGTCAGCACCGACCACTCGCGTGAGTATGTACCGCTTATTATGTATGGCAACAAGATAAATAACGTTAATCTTGGTACCAAGGCAGGTTTTTGTACTATAGGAAAAACCGTGTGTGACTATTTGTCGGTAGATGCAGACATTGCCGGCGAGAGTATATTATCGGAGATTATAAAATGAATAATAAAGAATTAGTTACAGCGGCTTTTGCCGCTATGCAAAACGCCTATGCGCCCTATTCCTCATATAAAGTGGGTGCGGCGCTTCTCTCAAAATCGGGCAGATTATACACAGGCTGTAATGTCGAAAATGCGGCTTACGGTCCGACAAACTGTGCCGAAAGAACTGCTTTTTTTAAAGCGGTAAGCGAGGGTGAACGTGAGTTTGTAAAAATCGCGGTAGTCGGCGGAAAAGACGGAAGTGTAACCGATATGTTTATGCCCTGCGGTGTGTGCCGTCAGGTTATGGCGGAATTTTGTGACGGTGATTTTGAAATAATCGTTGCGCGCAGCAAAGATAATTTCACATCGTTTGCGTTGTCTACGATTCTACCCTACGGATTTTCAAAGAAAAATATATCTGATTGAGGTGTAATTATGCTACAGTATCATATTGGACTTTCAGAAGAACACTCGGCAAAATATGCAATAATACCCGGCGACCCGGGCCGAGTGGAAAAAATTGCGGCTTTTTTGGATAACGCGCATCAGGTAGGTTGCAACCGCGAATATAATTCATATCTGGGATATCTTGACGGTGAAAAGGTGCTTGTTGTGTCCACGGGTATCGGCGGTCCATCTTGTGCAATATGTGTAGAAGAGCTTGCCAAAATTGGTGTAGATACATTTATCAGAGTCGGCACCTGCGGTGGTATGCAACCAGAGGTAGCACCCGGCGACGTAATTATTTCAACCGGTGCTATCCGTCAAGACGGCACAAGTAAAGAATATCTTCCTATCGAATTTCCTGCTGTAGCGGATTTTCACGTAACAAACGCCCTTTATAATGCGGCGCAAAATCTTGGATACCAAAAACACGTTGGTGTTGTTCAGGCAAAGGACAGCTTTTACGGTCAGCATTCGCCCGAGAGTATGCCAACCTCTTCCGAACTGCTTGCCAAATGGGAAGCGTGGAAACGCGGAGGGTGCCTGGCAAGTGAGATGGAGGGTGCAACACTGTTTATAGTAAGTGCGGCAAGAAAGCTGCGCTCGGGCGCTGTTTTCCATTGCGTATGGAATCAGGAGGTTGCAAAAACCGCAATGCCAAAGGACAGAAAAGAAGACACCTCTGCCGCCATTAAAACCGCTATCGAGGCTATTCGAATTTTAATTAAGCAGGATAAAAAGGATAAATAAATTATGTTTGAAGCAGTACTTGACTGTATAAAAAATTACGATACGATAATTATTCACAGACATTCCCGTCCCGACGGTGACGCTATGGGCAGTCAGATCGGTATGAAGAATATCATTTTAGAAAATTTCCCTGACAAGACGGTGTATATGGTTGGTGACGAAACCAAGTTTTTTAACTTTCTTCCCGACTCTGCTATGGACGAAATTGATGACAGCGCTTATGACGGCGCATTAGCGATTCTTTTGGATTTTGCCTCTCCCCATCTTGCAAGTGATGACCGTTATACTAAGGCGGCAAAAACCGCCCGCATAGACCACCATATCTATTGCGAGACCTTTACCGACGTTGAGGTTGTGGACTCAAGCTTTGAAAGCTGTTGCGGTATGGTAACGGCATTTGCGGTAGAGTCAGGTCTTAAAATTAATTCATGCGCCGGCAAGGCGCTTTATACCGGTATGCTTACCGATTCGGGAAGATTTCGTTATGATAGCACTTCCTCTCGCACATTCCGCCTTGCATCAGAGCTAATAAACACGGGCTTTGATACCAACGAGCTTTATCGCGAGCTATATTCGGATAATTTTGATAACAAGCTACTTAAGGCAAAATTTACTTTAAAAATACAATTTACTAAAAACAACGTGGCATATATCTATACAACTCGTGATGAGGTAAAAGAACTGGGAGCAAGCGAGTTTTCTATCTCACGTGGAATGGTTGCCACTATGGCAGACATCAAGGGCGTTGACATCTGGGTTAACTTTACCGAAAGCGACGAAGGTGTTTTGTGCGAACTGCGCTCAAGCCGCTTTAACATAAACCCTATTGCCGTTAAATACGGCGGCGGCGGTCACCAAAAGGCAAGCGGCGCTTGTGTTCCCGATCGTGATACCGCGTTTGCAATGCTTGCTGATTTAGACATACTTCAAGGAGAAGCTAATGAATAGTAAAATAAAAAAGCAAATACTTGATAAAATAAAAGAATACGACAAAATCTTTCTGTTTCGTCACGTCCGTAATGACGGCGACTGCGTTGGCGCAACAAAGGGCTTGAAGCGTATATTACAGCTCACCTTTCCTGAAAAGCAGATTTATCTAATAGATGATGACCGCGCTGAATATTTAGAATTTTTAGGTCCCGAGGACGAGCCTGTCGACGACCGTGAATATACCGACGCTTTAGGTATTGTTATCGACACCGCAAGCGAGGCGCGAATTTCTAACAAAAAATATACACTATGTCGTGAGCTTATAAAGATAGATCACCACATTCCGCTTGAAAACTACGGCGATATTATGTGGGTAGAGGAAAACCGTTCCTCCGCCTGTGAAATGATTGCCGATTTTTACGCTACATTCCGTGATGAGCTTAAAATTGACAAAGAGGCTGCAACCTACGTCTATACCGGTATGGTGACCGATTCGGGTCGCTTTAAGTACGAGGGCGTAAACGGTGAAACCTTGCGCAACGCGGCTATAATGCTCGACTGCGGTGTTGACACAGAAAAATTGTATGCCAATTTATATCTCGAGGCATTTGGCTATCTTAAATTCAAGGCAGAAATCTATCGCCGTATGCAAATTACCGAAAACGGCGTAGCATATATTTATGTAGACAAGGCTATGCAAGAAGAGTTTGATTTAACTCTTGAACAGGCAAGCGCCTGCGTTGGTACACTTGATTCTATTCGCGGCGCTATTGCTTGGATGGTGTTTATCGAAAATGGAGATAACGAGGGCTCTATCCGCGTGCGTTTACGTTCACGCTTTGTGGCAATTAATCCTATTGCCGAAAAATATAACGGCGGCGGTCACGCTATGGCAAGCGGCGCTACCGTTTACAGCTGGAACGAGGCCGAGCAACTACTCCGTGATGCTGATGCTCACGTAAAAGAATACAAAGAAACTCACGAGGGTTGGCTATGAGAATACTTATTACTAACGACGACAGCATTAGTGCAGAACAGCTGTTGCCTTTGGCAAAATATTGCCGCCGTTTTGGCGAAGTAACCGTTGCGGTGCCTGCGGTTGAGCAAAGCGCTAAAAGCCACGGCATAAATATACATTATCCATTCGAGGTAACAAAGCAGATATTTGATAACGATATACCCGTCTATGTAGTTGACTCGACGCCCGCAGATTGTGTGCGCTTTGCGGTGTTGGGGTTAAAAATGCAGTTTGATTTGGTTATCTCGGGTATAAACCGCGGTTTTAATATGGGAACCGATATGCTGTATTCGGGGACGGTTTCCGCCGTACGCGAGGCTGGCATACTTGGTCTTCCCGCAATTGCATTTTCCACCTGCCCCGAATACTATGATAAGGCCATTAACCATTTAGATATTGTGTTTGACTATATTTCACAGCACAAGCTTTTAGAGATACATAGTTTATACAATATAAATATTCCACCGGAATCAAGCGTGATTAAAATCACCCGTCAGGGCGGAGTTTATTTTTCGGATACCTTTGTTGAGGCAGAAGGCGAGAATATGTATCAGGCAAGCGGTATATGCGCTTACCAAAATTCAGATGATTTAACGCTTGACACCGACGCCGTAATGGCGGGATATATCTCTATTACACCGATAACTATAAATATGACGGATAGGAAAATATTTGAACAACTGTCGGCAGACAAAACTTAAATTTCTGTCATTGCGAGCGAGGCGCGGCAATCCGTTTTTCTTAATGCACTTTTAAAACGACAGGTGATTAAGTGAATTATTACGTATATATTTTAGCTAATAATACAAACGTAGCAATTTATACCGGTGTGACTAATAATTTGATTAAACGTGTTTATCAACATAAACATAACTCTTCTCAAAACTCATTTACTGCTAAATACAAAATACATAAATTAGTATATTTTGAGGCAACAACAGACATATACTCTGCAATATCCCGCGAAAAGCAAATTAAATCTCATAGCCGCAAATGGAAAAACGAACTTGTAAATTCATTTAATCCAGAATGGAAAGATTTATATTTAACTTTGTTTTAACAATAAAAGAGGCGGATTGCTTCGGCGTAAAACACCTCGCAATGACAAACGTAAAGTTGCATCTAAATTTATGTCATTGCGAGCGAAGCGCGGCAATCCGTTTTTAACATTAAAATAAAAAACAGCAACGTTTCCGTTGCTGTTTTTGTTATATCTGCGCAATTAAATTAAGCGCGCTTTTTGCTTGCTGCGATAACTACAGCAGCTGCTGCAATTGCCATTACTGCGAATGCGCCAACATTGTCACCTGTTGCAGGGCTTGTTGTATTCTTGTCAGCGTTGGTGTCCTTGTCAGTGGTTGCGCCGCCTGTTGTGCCACCGGTAGTACCGCCTGTGGTGTCGCCTGTTGTATCGTCACCAGTTTGGTTGTCATCTTCTTCGCCAGCATCTGTACGTGCAAGTTCAAATGAGCAGCTTATAAATTCTATAATTCCGTTATAGTTTTTAAGATTACCGGTAACTGTAATTACGTCACCAACAGCAAGTGTAGCAAGATCTATACCTTCGGTTGGCTTTAAGTTGTAACAGTAAAGTTCTTTTTCACCGTCGCTACCTTCAACAGCAATTGTGAGGCAAACGTCACCATATTCTTCATTGATTTTTTCAATATCAATAATCTTACCTGTAAGTGTTGCTGAGTAAGGAAGTGTTTTGCCTGATTCAAGTGCAAAAGCTTCATCTACGATTTCCTTAGGATTCTCCGGAGCTACAGGAACTTCGCCTTCGCCCTTAACTAAAGCGTCAAGTGTGCAACCTTGATCAAATTCAATTGTACCGTTGTAGTTCTTGATTATACCGGTAACAGTAATCTTGTCGCCAACAGCCAATGTGTCAGCGCCTTCACCTTTAAGTCTGTAGCACATAATTGCCTTGTTAGCATCAGCGCCATCAACCTTGATTGTTACGGTAATGTTTCCATGTTGTGCACTATAAGGAGTGTCAACAGAGATAATTTCACCAGTAAGTGTTGCATTCTTTTCGAAAGCTGCGCCTGATTCGAGAGCATAAGCAGCATCTACGATTTCAGCAGCGGTTTTGCCTGTTGGGTCAAATGGAACTGCAACGTCGCCTGCGCAAACATCACACTTGCCGTTTTCATCAGCGTCAGTACAATCAACTGCTACGTTTATTGGTTCGCTACAAGCGTCGCAAACTACCTTATGGGTTTCATCACCGTTAGGTTCGCAAGAGGTAGCAGCGTGGCTGCAGGTTGTATCACCAATCACATAGGTGATAGAATCAATCATGCAACGAGCCTTGCCGCTAGTGGTTGCAAAAGTGATGGTTTTGGTTGTAGTGGTATCAACTGTAATCGCTTTGTACGCACCATCGTTAGAGTTAGTGTCGATATCATAATCTGTACCATTAACATTAACCGTTGTGTTGTTAGTCTTATACTTAGCAACTCTAAAGATAACCGAAGTTACGGCATCCGGTACAGTAATAGTAAAGGTACCAACCACACTTTTTGTACCCATCTTCAAAGCCGATTTACCGGTAGCATCAAATGCTTCGTCATAGCACTTAGCAGCATTTGTTAACTCCAACGTGTAGTCGCCATTAGTATACGACTTGCTTTCGCCGATATCCTTACCATCATTGTGCGAAGCTTCGCCATTTGCACCAAAATCAAATACGATTTCGGTTGCTGCTGCGGATGCTGTGATTACCATTGCTGATAAAAGCACGCATACGCAAACAAGAATTGAAAGAATTTTTTTCATTGCGATTTACTCCTTTATTTTTATATTTTTATTTTTTCGGGGTTCCACCCCATAATCGCCAAAACAAAAAATTGTACACTGTAATTATACCCTTAATTTTATTAAGTGTCAATACTAAAAAGCTAATTATTTTACCATATATTGATATTATTTTTCATAAAATGACAATAGGTATATATTATGTAAACCAAACGTTTTTTAAGTGGTTTTCAATTCTTCTGTATATGCAAAAACAGCAGCGTTTCCGCTGCTGTTTTTAACAATTGACAAGTATTAAT
>JAZSBS010000072.1:0-3570 GCA_045602525.1 Acutalibacteraceae bacterium | reverse complement strand
TGCATACCCAAAGAGGCTTCAAAAGAAATTTGCGACCAGCTTATAAAATTGGGTGTCAATGGCTTTTTAAATTTCAGCCATTACGATATAGCGCTTGACCACCCCGGCGTAGAGGTTGAAAATATACACTTTGGCGATAGTCTGATGACGTTGTCGTATAAGCTTAGTAATTAAATAAATGAGGGAAGACTACAGTCTTGTCTACAATCTAAATACAAAAAGACACTGCTTAAAGCGGTGTCTTTTTGTCTCTGTATAGTTCATTTTATGTCGCAGGAGTTTTATATAATATAAAACCCATTTATATTATAGCCGATGTTCGTCTAAATGTCAATAGTCGTTTTTCGTCTTGGTAAAATAATATTGGTGATAAATATGACAATACCCGAACGACTTAAAGCGTTAAGAGAAGAACATTCCGAACAACTTAATCAAACAGAATTGGGCAAAAGACTTAATAAAAGCCAACGAGCTATATCCAGACTTGAAACCGGTGAGGCACATTTGCAAGATGACGATTTAATAGCATATTGTATGTTTTTTAATGTATCCGCAGATTATATATTAGGTATACCCGATTTACCCTATCCTAAAAGATAGTTAAAATCCCGACTTGATTTTCAAGTCGGGATTTAATTTATTTATCCAAATAATCGCAAGCTGCCAATGCGGCGACCGCGCCGTCGGCGGCGGCAGTTGCTACCTGACGGATTTTTTTGGTACGGCAGTCGCCCGCAACAAAAATACCGTCAGCATTTGTAAGGCAGTTTTCGTCAGAATCTACGTAACCACGCTCATCAAGATTTATTATACTCTCAAATACCTCGTTTTGAGGAATAAGTCCTATGGCTACAAACATACCGTCAATAGTAAGCTGCTTTTCATTACCGTCCTTGTCGGCAATGGTAATGCCTGTGAGTGTGGTATCGCCCAAAACGCCCTTTACAGTGTGACCTAAAATAATCTCAACATTATCTTTAGCAATAAGCTTTTCCTGCAGCTTTTGCTCACCTGTAAGAAAATCAAGGTTCTGCACAACGTATACTTTTTTTGCCAAGTCCGCAAGTAGCAACGCCTCTTGCAACGCCGAGTTGCCGCCGCCTATAACGGCAACGTCGCATCCTGCATAAAAAGCACCGTCACATACCGCGCAAAATGATATGCCCTCACCTACAAATTCTTCTTCGCGCGGCAGTCCTAACATACGGTGTTTGGCACCCGTAGCGATAATTACGGTTTTTGCTTCAAAATTGCCGCTGTCGGTAACAATAGTTTTAACGTCGCCTTGCTTTATCTCTAAAACCTCGGCACATTCAACCTCGGCATCAAGACCGAGTGCCTGCTCAACCAATTTTTCAGCAAATTCGTTACCTGTAACCTCGCTGAAACCCGGAATATTTTCCACCTTGGGTGAAAATGTTATCTGACCGCCAAACGAGCCTTTTTCAATAACAAGCACACTTTTGTTTGCGCGGCGGGCATATATCGCAGCGGTAAGACCCGCAGGACCGCCACCTACTACTATAATATCATACATAATTATTTCTTCCTCTAAAACAAAGTGGCAGGTGTTACCCGCCACTTTTTAATTTTGATTTATGCGTTAAGATATTTCTTTATATCAGAAACGCCTGCATACTTGCGTGCCTCGCCGTTTTCTACAACAACGAGTGTAGGAGCCTGCTTAACACCCAATGCATTAACAGCTTCTACATTTTCGTTTGCAAGAAGCTTGTTGAATGCAACGCCTGCTTTTTCAAGCTGTGCTACTGCAATTTTGCAGTTGGGGCAGGTTGCTGTTGTGAAAAGATATACACCATCCGCCATTACAGCATCAGCCTTTTCTTCACACGCACAAGTTTCTTCTTTTACGCCGTCGTGTGTAAGCTTTGAGTTTTCAATGTCATAAACCTTACGGTCCTTAAATTCCTGTGACTTACCGTCGTTCCAGTTCTGAACCGGACGGTAGTAACCTGTAATACGGCTGTAAACCTCGGTCTTTTCGCCACATTCAGGACAAGTGTACTCTTCACCGGCAATATAACCGTGGTTTTTACATACAGAGTATGTTGGTGACATTGTGTAATAAGGTAGTCTGTAGTTTTCTGCAATCTTTCTTACAAGATTTGCCGCAGCCTTCCAATCGGGCAACTTTTCGCCAAGGAATGCGTGGAACACTGTACCGGATGTGTAAAGTGTCTGCAATTCGTCCTGAACATCAAGTGCTGAGAAGATATCCTCGGTATAACCTACCGGCAGATGCGAAGAGTTGGTGTAGTAAGGTGTTTCACCCTCGCCACGACCTGCTGTAATAATGTTGGGGTAGTGCTTAAGGTCGTGCTTAGCAAGACGGAAAGCGGTAGATTCAGCAGGTGTAGCCTCAAGGTTGTAAAGGTCACCGTACTGCTCCTGATAGTCGGAAAGACGTTCACGCATATGGTTAAGAACATCTTTTGTAAACTGTTGTGTCTTTTCATGTGTTAGATCTGCAACCAACCACTTAGCATTAAGACCAACCTCGTTCATACCAACAAGACCAATGGTTGAGAAGTGGTTGTTAAATGTGCCAAGATATCTTTTGGTGTATGGATAAAGACCTGCTTCAAGAAGCTTTGTGATAACAGTACGCTTAACGTGAAGTGAGCGTGCAGAGATGTCCATCATCTTGTCAAGACGGGTATAAAAATCAGCCTCATCCTTTGCAAGATAAGCGATACGTGGCATATTAATGGTAACAACGCCCACAGAACCCGTTGATTCACCGCTACCGAAGAAGCCGCCTGACTTTTTGCGAAGCTCACGAAGGTCGAGACGAAGTCTGCAACACATTGAACGAACGTCGCTTGGTTCCATATCACTGTTGATGTAGTTTGAGAAGTAAGGTGTACCGTATTTTGCAGTCATTTCAAAAAGAAGCTTGTTGTTTTCTGTTTCAGACCAGTCAAAATCACGTGTGATTGAATATGTAGGAATTGGATACTGGAATCCACGACCGTTAGCGTCGCCTTCAATCATAATTTCGATAAACGCACGGTTTACCATATCCATTTCTTTCTTACAATCTTTATACTTGAAGTCCATTTCCTTACCGCCAACGATACAGTTAAGCTCGGCAAGGTCAGCAGGTACTGTCCAGTCAAGAGTAATGTTTGTAAACGGCGACTGCGTACCCCAACGAGAAGGTGTGTTTACGCCGTAGATGAAACTTTGAATGCACTGTTTAACCTCTTTATATGTAAGGTTGTCAACCTTCACAAAAGGTGCTAAATATGTATCAAATGATGAAAATGCCTGTGCGCCTGCCCATTCATTCTGCATAATGCCAAGGAAGTTAACCATCTGATTGCATAAGGTTGACAGATGGCTTGCAGGAGAAGATGTAATCTTGCCGGGCACACCACCAAGGCCCTCTTGAATAAGCTGCTTAAGCGACCAACCTGCACAGTATCCTGTAAGCATAGAAAGATCGTGAATGTGGATATCAGCATTGCGGTGTGCATTGCCGATTTCATCATCGTATATTTCAGAAAGCCAGTAGTTAGCTGTTACTGCGCCCGAGTTAGAAAGAAT
>JAZSBS010000071.1:0-3814 GCA_045602525.1 Acutalibacteraceae bacterium | reverse complement strand
AACATTCCGCTTGAGGCAATGGTTTTCGAATACGCATCTCTTCGCGGTTCGTTTGACGGTATGGATCCAGCAGTGATTACTGAAATTGCTGAATATTTCAAAAAAGACATGGGCTATGAAATACCAGTTATGACACCTTTTGTAGGTAGAAATTTTAACGTAACGCGCGCGGGTATTCACGCAGACGGACTTTTAAAAGACGAGGAAATTTACAATATATTTAATACCGAAAAGATACTCAATAGACCTGTATCCGTACTGCTTGGCAAAACGTCGGGTCTTGCGGGTATTGCTTATTGGATAAACCAGAACTATAATCTTAAGGGTGAAAACGCTGTGGATAAACGCAGTGAATTGGTTGTAAAAATGAAAGAATGGATTGACAAGGAGTATGAGGACGGACGTCAAACCAGCCTTTCAAATGACGAGATAGAAGAGAAGGTATCTCTATTTTCAGGAGGTAAATTATGATAGAGCATAAGACTATATCTCTTGCAGATCAGGTGTTTGAACATCTTGAAAACGATATTTTAAGCGGTAAATATAACAAGGGTGAAATACTTACCGAAAGTAAGTTAAGCGTAGAACTGGGGGTCAGCCGTACACCTATTCGTGAGGCATTACGTCGACTCGAACAGGAGCACCTTATTGAAGAAGCACCAAAGGGTGTAGTAGTTGTTGGTATCAGTGAAAGAGATCTTGAGGATATTTTTGCAGTACGCCTAAAGCTTGAGGGTCAGGCGGCGGCTATGGCGGCTCAAAATTGTACCGAGGAACAACTTGCTGTTGTTCGTGAAGCACTTGAATTTCAGGAGTTTTATCTTAATAAAAACGATCCCGACCGAATAAAGAGTATGGATAGTCGTTTCCACGAAACAATATATAAAATGAGTGGCAGTACGGTTCTTTATGATGTGTTAGAGCCGCTACACAAAAAGATTTTAAAATACCGCAGAGCTTCGGTTAGCAACACAGGTCGTGCCGAAGCTTCGGTTGCCGAGCACAGAGCGATTTATGAAGCCTTGGCCGCGCGTGATAGTGCGCTTGTATCCAGGTTGATAACAGAGCATCTTGAAAATGCATATATGCATATTACCAAAAAGGAGAATTAACTATGGGTTTAACAATAGCACAAAAAATTATAAAAGAACATCTTGTATCAGGTGATATGACACCTGGCAGTGAAATTTCACTCAAAATTGATCAGACCTTAACTCAGGATGCCACAGGCACTATGGCGTACTTAGAGTTTGAAACAATGGGCCTAAAGCGCGTAAAAACTGAAAAAAGTGTTGCTTACATAGATCATAACACATTACAGTCTGGCTTTGAAAATGCCGATGACCATAGATATATTCAGTCGGTAACATCAAAGCACGGAATATATTTCTCACGCCCGGGTAACGGTATTTGCCACCAGGTACACCTTGAACGCTTTGGCAAACCGGGTAAAACACTTATAGGCTCTGACAGCCACACACCCACAGGCGGTGGTATTGGTATGCTTGCAATGGGCGCTGGCGGCTTGGACGTTGCTGTTGCTATGGGTGGCGGAGCGTACTTTATAACAATGCCCAAAATGTATAAAGTTAACCTTACAGGTAAACTAAGACCTTATGTTACCGCCAAGGACATAAGCCTTGAAATATTACGTATTTTGTCCGTTAAGGGCGGTGTAGGCGCGATTATAGAATGGGGCGGTGAGGGTATTAAAAATCTCTCTGTACCAGAACGTGCTACTATTACCAATATGGGTACAGAGCTTGGCGCCACAACCTCAATTTTTCCATCTGACGAGGTAACACGTGTGTTCTTAAAAGCAGAGGGTAGAGAAGAGGATTATATGCCCCTTTCAAGCGATCCTGATGCTGTTTATGACAAGGTTATTAATATTAATCTTGACGAGTTAAAGCCGCTTATCGCGTGCCCACACAGCCCAGATAACGTTGTAACCGTTGAATCTTTAAAAGGTACAAAGGTAGACCAGGTTTGTATTGGCTCTTGCACAAATTCTTCGCTTATGGATATGTTAAAGGTAGCGGCAATGCTAAAGGGAAAAGTTATATCACCCAGTGTCAGCCTTTCAATTTCACCGGGTTCAAAGCAGGTACTTAGTATGCTGGCTGATTGCGGTGCTTTAAGTGATATAATCGCATCAGGAGCACGTATACTTGAATCGGCTTGCGGTCCCTGTATTGGTATGGGCTTTTCACCAAACAGTGCGGGTGTATCACTGCGTACCTTTAACCGCAACTTTGAGGGCAGAAGCGGTACTGCTGATGCAGGTGTTTATCTTGTATCGCCCGAAACTGCCGTTGCGGCGGCGCTTACAGGAGAGATAACCGACCCGACAACCTTTGGTGGTAGTATTAAGATTAAGATGCCAAAGAAATTCAAGCTTGATGATAGCGCTGTTATTGCTCCTGCGCCCGAATGTTGTGCAGACAGTGTTGAGGTTTTACGTGGACCTAACATCAAGCCTTTCCCCGAATCAAAGCCGCAGACCGACAACTTTGCTGCAGAGGTTGCCCTAAAGGTTGGCGATAACATTACAACCGACCACATTATGCCTGCAGGTGCCAAGATTTTGCCATATCGTTCTAATATTCCGCACCTCTCACAGTTCTGCTTTGGTGTATGTGATAAAACCTTCCCAGAGCGCGCAAAGGCACTTGGTGAAAGCATAATAGTAGGTGGTAGCAACTATGGTCAGGGCTCATCGCGTGAGCACGCAGCACTTGTGCCTATGTATTTGGGAGTTCGCGTTGTTATTACCAAGAGTTTTGCACGTATCCATGTTGCAAACCTTATAAACTCTGGTATTATGCCACTTACCTTTAAAAATACCGATGATTACGATAAGATAAATCAGGGTGATAAGCTTTCTATTTCTAATGTATTCAGTGGTATGGATAAGGGCGTTATGACGCTTAAAAACGAAACAAGTGGCGAGGAAATAGAGCTTGTTTGTGATTTTACAGAACGCCAAAAGAAAATACTTAAAGCGGGCGGTTTGCTTGCCTTTACAAAATTAGGTGAATAATATGGAACAGTATATAAACAGTGCAGTATCGCATTTTGAACAACTTTTACGCGAGCAGATTGCCCGCCAGCAAAAGATGGAAAAAGATAGCGGTGCTATAGATTATAACGGTCTTGAAAAGATTGTCATCGGTGTTTGCGGCGGCGACGGTATAGGACCCATAATTTCTGCCGAGTCTGAAAAGCTTTTGCGATTTTTACTCGAGGATGAGGTTAAAAATGGTAAAGTTGAAATTAAAACTATAGAAGGCCTTACCATTGAAAATCGTATCGCTAAAAACAAGGCAATTCCAGATGACGTTTTGGCTGAAATTAAATCTTGTCACGTAATTCTTAAAGGACCTACAACAACACTAAAAGGTGGTACGCTTGAAAGTGCTAACGTTGCAATGCGTCGCGAATTGGACCTTTATGCTAATGTTCGCCCTGTATGTGTGCCTGAAGAGAATATCGACTGGACCTTCTTCCGTGAAAATACCGAGGGTGAATATGTGCTTGGTTCAAAAGGCGTTGAAATTCCCAACACATTGGCTTTTGACTTTAAGGTTACAACCAATGCGGGTACACGCCGTATTGCGCGTGCAGCCTTTGAATACGCCCGAAACAACGGCAAAAAAAATGTAGCCATTGTTACAAAGGCTAACATTATGAAAAAGACTGATGGTAAGTTTTCTGAAATCTGTCACGAAATTGCAAAGGAATATCCCGAAATCAATGCAGATGAGTGGTATATTGACATTATGACCGCAAACCTTGTAAACAAGAAAATCCG
>JAZSBS010000070.1:0-36698 GCA_045602525.1 Acutalibacteraceae bacterium | reverse complement strand
AAATAATCCGCCCGAAGAGGTCGCAGTAATGCGGTTTACAAGAGAGGTAAACAACACACCCAAATGCAGATAGCCTGTAGGTGACGGCGCTACACGAGTAACACGCGCACCCTCAGGCAGATTGCGTTCGGGATATAAATTCTCATAATATTCAGGTGTTTTATCTATGTTTGGCAGTAAAAGCTCTGCCAAGAGTTCGCGATTGTCCATTTTTAAAAAAATCTCCTATTTGCTGAGTAGTTTGTTAAGCTCGTCCATAAAGGTGTTAATATCCTTAAACTGACGATAAACCGATGCAAAGCGAACATACGCTACCTCGTCAATTTCCTTAAGCTTTTCCATAACGAACTCGCCGATTTTGTCACTGCTAACCTCACGGTCAAGTGAGTTTTGAATAACAGTTTCAATATCAGAAATTGCGCGGTCAAGCATCTCGATAGATACAGGACGTTTTTCGCAAGCGCGAAGCATACCCGTAAGCAGTTTCTGGCGGTCAAAGGTCTCGCGTGAACCGTCTTTTTTGATAACAACTATTGGAAGACTTTCAATCATCTCGTAAGTTGTAAAACGCTTTCCGCATTCAAGACATTCACGACGGCGACGAATACGCTCGCCCTCATCGGTTGGACGAGAGTCGATTACCTTGCTTTCTTCATAACCGCAAAAAGGACATTTCATAACAAATACCACCTATATACATAATTATGACTAATTATATCACAAGATATTGATAATTACAAGGAAAATATTAATAACATTTCCATTGCAAAAATATATTATTTATGCTATTATATATTAAATTATATTTAAAGTGGGAAAATGTTTGTATGAAGATTGTTTTAGCCTCTAAATCCCCTCGCAGAAAAGAACTTCTGTCTCTGCTTGATTTAGATTTTGAAATTATCACCGCCGATATTGACGAAACTATGAATCCGTCATTGCCGGTAACCGACGAGGTTGCGCGAATAAGCTACGAAAAAGCTGTTGCTGTAGCAAGTGGTCTTACACCCGATACCGTCATAATTTCAGCCGACACAATAGTTGAGCTTGACGGTGAGCTTATGGGTAAACCAACAGATGAATACGATGCTCGGCAAATGCTCGGCAGCCTTTCGGGCAAAACTCATAACGTTCATACCGCTGTTACGGTGTTACGGGGCGACAAGCACAAAACTCGTGTTGTCACAACCGCCGTTACCTTCCGCGATATTACCGACGAAGAAATAACAGCGTATATCGACACTTTAGAGCCCATGGACAAAGCCGGAGCTTACGGTATCCAGGGCCGCGGTTCAAAATTTGTAAGCGGTATAAACGGCGACTACTTTAATGTGGTAGGACTTCCCGTTTGCACACTTTACACTATGTTAAAAGATTTTGATTAACTTCAGGAGGAATAAAATGTCTGCAAAAATTACTCGTTTATCAAATGGTGCCGAGGGTGTATTTATTAAAAACGACCGTTTTAACACCACCCTTGTATCATTTAACTTTTATGTGCCGCTTGCACAAGAAACTGCGGCAGAGTACGCACTGCTCCCCTTTGTAATGACAACCTGCAGCAAAGCGTATCCTGACTTTTCATCTCTTAATTTCAAACTTGCAAAGCTTTACGGTGCAAACCTTTCGGCAAGCGCCGAAAAGGTCGGAGACTATCAGTTGCTTAAAATTGCAATATCTACCATAGATGATCGTTTTGCTCTTGATGGCGAATCACTCTGTGACAATGCCATAGAGTTACTCACTCAACTGATATTTGAACCCAAAGCAGAGAATGGTGCTTTTTGCGAAGATGACGTTGCCCGTGAAAAGCGCAAGGCTATTGAACATATACGCGGCGACCTGGCACAAAAAAGAATCTATGCAAAAAAGCGTTTGATTGAAGAAATGTATAAAAATGAACCTTACGGTGTGGCAAAATGTGGCAGCGAAGAAGATGTAGAAAAAATCACCGGCGAATCACTATATAATGCTTGGGCTAAGCTTTTATCTACCGCATTTTTACGTGTAAATGTTATCTCACGCTCTATGCCAAGCGGTCTTTTTGATGGTTTGTCCGATAAGCTTAATAATATATCACGCGAAAATATTGCCGATTGCACACAAAGCACCCCTACTGCCGCTGTTTCAAAACCAAATACCGTGATTGAAACAATGGATATTGCTCAGGGCAAGCTTTGTATGGGATTTTCAAGTGAGCTTTACGGCGATGATGAATCAGCCGCAGCGCTGACCGTTATGTGTGATATTTTTGGTGGCGGTCCGTACTCAAGACTTTTTACCAATGTTCGCGAAAAGTACAGTCTTTGTTATTACTGTGCTTCAAGTTCGGTTAAAGCAAAGGGTCTGATTACCGTTGACAGCGGTATTGAAAAGGAAAACGCCACCAAAGCCGAACGTGAAATTTTAAATCAGCTTGATATTATGAAACAAAATCTATTTACCGACGAGGAATACCAATCCTCAATAAAAAGCATTACCGATTCGTTTAAGTCGTACAACGATTCACAAGGCTTACTTGATGCTTGGTATTCACTTAAAATTGTTAAAGACAAATTACTTTCTCCCGAAGAAGCGGCAGAAACCATCTCTCGTGTAACACGCAATGATGTGGTATATGCTGCCAGAGGCGTAAAGCTGCACACTGTATATAAACTTTTACCCAATGATAAGGACGGTGACGAATAATGAAAAAACAGATTTTTGAAGGCTTTGCAGACGAAAGCTATGTAAAAGCAGAACTTCCGTCGGGACTTCAAATTTATATTATGGAAAAGCCGCAGTATTCTTCAAGTTATGCTATTTTTGGCACGCGCTACGGTTCTATTGACACCAAATTTTCCAAAAACGGCGAAGAAATGTTGACCGTACCCGAAGGTATTGCGCACTATCTTGAGCACAAGCTTTTTGAGGGTGAAGACGGCGATGCTTTTTCAAAGTACGCTAAAACGGGGGCATCGGCTAATGCGTTTACATCCTTTGACCGCACTTGCTATCTGTTTTCTTGTAGTGATAATTTTTACGAAAATCTTGATATATTGCTAAATTTTGTTCAGTCACCCTATTTTACACCAGAAAATGTAGAAAAAGAGCAAGGTATAATCGGTCAAGAAATTCGTATGTATGACGACAACCCCGGTTGGCGAGTTATGTTCAATCTACTAAAAGCAATGTATCACAGTCACCCCGTTCGAATCGATATTGCGGGCACGGTAGAAACAATCGCGCAGATTGATGCGCCACTGCTTTATAAATGCTATGAAACATTTTATAACCCCTCAAATATGTTTATCTGCCTTGTTGGTAACATTGATACCGATAAGACCCTAAAGCAGATAGAAAAATCAATAATTGACCGCGAGAGTGTAGAAATCACACGTGGTGAATTTAATGAACCCGATAATATCGTTAGGCCATATGTTGAACAACAACTTGCCGTAAACACACCAATGTTCTGTCTCGGCTTTAAGCAAAAGATTGCTACTCCTTATCGCAGACTTAAAAGTAAAATCTGCGTGGATTTGTTGCTACAGATAATTTGTGGCGACGCTTCTCCACTTTATGCACGCCTTATGAACGAAGGTCTTATAAACGACGATTTTGACAGCGAATACTTTAATGGCAACGGCTATGCCGCCGTAATATTTGAGGGCGAATCATCTGACCCCGAGCGCGTGGCACAGGAAATTAAGGCAGAAATTAACCGACTTCGCGTTGAAGGCATTAACAAAAAACTGTTTTCTGCCGTTAAATGCGGTATGTATGGCGATTTAGTGCGACGTTTTAACAGCGTGGAAAATCTTGCTATGAGTCTTACCGAGTGCGCTATGTACGATTACAGCCTGTTTGATGAAATCAAAATGCTAAAGGCTGTAAGCTATGATGACGTTATGAAACGCTTTGATGTATTCTGTGACGAAAATGCCGTTTTATCGGTTATAAAGCCTTTGGAGGATTAACCAAATGACTTACGATGTTACTATTTTTGGAATTCATCTAACACTTAATCCCATAGCCTTTACCCTACCAATAGGTGACGGTTGGGATATTTATTGGTATGGTATTATTATTGCGCTTGGTTTTATGCTTGCAATAATCTATGGTATAAAAAACGCAAATCGTTTTAATGTAGATACCGATAAAATGCTTGATGTAATTATTGTTACAACACCTGTATCCATACTTTGCGCCCGCACATACTATGTAATTTTTGACGGTGTAAAGCTTAATAGCATTGGTGAATTTTTTGGCTTTGAAGGCGGATTTTCAGGCATTGCAATTTACGGTGCGGTTATCGGCGCGTTTGCATGCGGCGCTGTTATGTGCAAAATCAAAAAAATTAAGATTTTTGATATGTTTGACCTTGCCGCTACAGCCTTTCTTATCGGACAAGGCATAGGCCGTTGGGGCAATTTTATGAACCAAGAGGCGTATGGCTCCTTTACAGGAAGTAATTGGTGGGGTATGGAAAGCACCCGCACAATAGCAGAAATGGGCGAAGGCTTGGTTCATCCCTGTTTTTTATATGAATCTATCTGGTGCTGTGCCGGCTTCTTTGTACTTAACCATATCTCTAAGAAACGTCATTTCAGCGGTGAAATCACACTTTTATATTGCGTGTGGTACGGTTTTGAGCGCGCTATAATTGAAAATTTACGTACCGACAGCCTGATGATAGGTAATCTTCGCGTTTCGGTTTTGGTTTCCGTTATAATATTTGTCGCAGCTCTTGTTACGCTTATAGTTATACGTCAAAAACAAAAATTGGTAGTAAGCGATGATAATTATACTGCAATGTTTGAAGACGAGTATGCGGACATTATCGAAGATAACGAAACAACACAGGAGGAGCAAGACGATGAGTAATATCATAGATGGAAAATTAGTTTCGTCTGCTGTTAAAGCACGTGTTGCCGACGAGGTTAAAGAGCTTAATAAAAAAGGTATTTCTGTCTGCCTTGCTGTAATTCTTGTAGGAAATGACCCCGCCTCACAAATTTATGTTGCAAATAAGAAAAAGGCTTGCGAGCAGCTTGATATCATCTCAAAAGAATATATATTGCCTGCCAACACAAGTCAAGAGGAGCTTTTAGCGCTTATACAAGAACTCAACGCAGACAAAACCGTAAACGGTATCCTTTGTCAGTTGCCGTTGCCAAAGGGTCTTGATGAAAAGGCGGTTATTGCGGCAATTAATTACGACAAAGACGTTGACGCCTTTCATCCTGTAAATGTTGGCAAAATAATGATTGGTGATTATGATTTCCTGCCCTGCACACCGGCAGGTGTTATGGAAATGCTTAACTACTATAACATTGATATAAACGGTAAGGAGTGTGTAGTTATCGGTCGTTCAAACATTGTAGGTAAGCCTATGGGAATGTTGCTTCTACACAAAAACGGAACCGTTACAATATGTCATTCGAGGACAAAAAATCTAAGTGAAGTTACGCGTCGCGCCGATATTCTTGTTGCCGCTGTAGGTAAAGCAAAATTTGTTACTGCAGATATGGTGAAACCGGGCTCTGTTGTAATCGATGTTGGTATGAACCGCGAAAACGGCAAGCTGTGTGGTGATGTTGATTTTGATGCAGTAAGCCAAAAAGCATCATATATCACCCCGGTTCCCGGTGGGGTTGGTCCTATGACTATTGCCGTGCTTATGCAAAACACCCTTACCGCTGCAAAGCGTCAAAATAATTTAGTATAGGTGATTTTTTGAAATACCGAATTTTAGCCGTAATTGTTGTATTGCTTGCGATACTCAACGTTAATGTTTTCGCCGCAAGCTACGAATATCATATATCACCGGGCGCAAATTTTACCTCGGCGCAATGCGGCGATGATTTAACCCAAATTTCAGTAAAGCTTAATATGACCGCCGATGAGTTAAACACATATTTTAATAAAAACGGTCTTCTTTATCTTGCAGTATCCGATGACGCAAAAACACAGATACGAATATCGGCTTTTACCGATAATTTTTCATCGGCTGTAAGTGATATTTCACTTCTTGATGATGAAACGCTTAATGAATTTATGAACGCAGTAAGCAATGCCGATGACGGCACTGTATGTGTTCTGTCAAACAATGAGCGCAAATACATTCAGGTTAGAAATACACTTAAAGATAGCGGCGGCATATATACCGTCACTCAATACATAACAATTTGTGACAATAAGACCTTTTATGTTTCGTGTTATAACGATGGTGAAGACACTTCAAGCGAAGTGCAAACTGCATTTGAAAGCCTACATATTAACGCGATATCTCCCCAAAAAAGCAATTATACCCTACCATCTGTTTTGACGATTGTAGGAATTGTAGTTTTTTCTGCAATTGCAATAATTATGGTTATTGGAATTATAAAGCTAAAAACTTTGACTAAGGAGAAAGAACAAAATGAATCTTAAAAAAACTATTTGTCTGATTACCTGCTTTGCGCTGTTGCTTTGCACTACAGCGTGCAAAAAAACAACTACAAGCGATATATAAACCTCACAACCGAGTGCGGTACCTGAGCAGGCAATTTCTCACTAAAAAAGGGAGAATATTCTGATATGCTTATTGATTATGTAAGGGTATATACAAACACTTACAATATAAAATAATATTTTTTTACATATTAAGGAGATTGTGAATTATGGAACAAAATTACACATTTACAAGCATTGAAAAGGTAGAATATCGCTGCGTACGTGATATACCTACAGGCATTGCCGAATATAAACTAACCTCGGTTATCACAAACGAGGGTGTTGACGTGGTTGCTGAATCAGAGTTTTTTACAGAAATTAAGGAAATTCCTTGGCGAGAGGATGATAGGCTCATCATCCCATACCCATATAAATCGACGCACGATTCTGTCACTGCAATTGTTCGACACAAGCCCACGCGCATCACAAAGGAGTTTACTATCGAATTTGATAAATGGGACCTTGTTTTTGAAGACCATTTTGACGGCACAGAGCTTAATAAGAACAATTGGGAATACTGCCCAAATTTTCTAAGAGCAAAGGGCTATGCTAATTACTGGAAAGATGATATGTCGTTTGTTGACGGCAACAGCAACCTTGTAAGCCGCGCTTATGCTACAGGCAAGGTTGACGAAGACGGCAAACCTATTTGTTATTCGGGCGCTATATGGTCAAAAGGCCTTGTAGAGCACAAATACGGTTATTACGAGGTTTGCGCAAATCTTCACCACAAGACAGGTATGTGGGGCGCCTTCTGGTTAGTTACAGGTGATATGGGCGACGGAGAAAACTGCCCCGATGATAACTCGGCTGTAGGCGGTGCCGAAATTGATATTTTTGAATCTCTTTTCAACTTAGGCTGTGTCAACTCTACAGTCCACTGGGACGGCTGGGCAGGCAAAACCAAATCTATGCACTACCACGATAATGTTACACAAGTCGATGTATACGACGGTCAATTCCATAAATTTGCTTTTCGTTGGAGTCCCGATGAATATGTATTTTTGATTGACGGTGTTGTAACACTTCGCACCACTGTAGGCGGTATTTGTAAAGAGCCGGGCTACATAAATCTTACCACCGAGTGTGGTACCTGGGCTGGTGACTGGGTGCTTAAAGAGGGAGAATATTCTGATATGCTTATTGATTATGTAAGGGTATATCAGACCCCATCAGATAACAGATAACCAATGATATACAATTAATAATACCTGAGGTATAAAAGATGAATTTTAAAAGAATTGCAATCCTAACGCTTTGTATAATACTTTCACTTTGCACTACAGCGTGCAGAAAGAATGTAAGCGACTTATCTTCAAACTCTTCTACTGAATCTATAATCACAGATATTTATAGCGAGGTAGAAATTGACACCGGTAGTGAGAATACGACGACAAGCACAATAACACAAAACTCTGATATATCAAACGTTTCTTCTGATAACACAATCTCAAGCAAAGAAGAAAGTACTGTTAATATGAAAGAAAAATACGGTTTCAACACTCTTAAATCTGTTGAATACTATTGTGTAAAAGATATTCCATACGGTGATGCTGAATATGAAATTTCTGCTATTTTAACCGATACAGGTAGTAATATAGGTTATATGGGCGACATTTCCTGCAAAACCAAGGGTATTACTGTTGATGGAAAAAATGTTTCAATCCCTTATGATTATAAAATCAACAATAAATCTGTCACTCTTACTGCCACACACCGTCCATCAGGTGTAAGTATTGATTTTAACATCACCTTTGACACATGGAATATGATTTTTGAAGATCAATTTAATGGCACAGAGCTTAACAAAGACGTTTGGAACGTTTGGGATTCTGCAGACTGGCAATATTTTTACTCTCCCGATTCAATATTCCTTGATGGCAACGGACACCTTATAAACCGAGTATCTATTCTCGAAAACCCTGATAGTAAATATGGATACACCCGCAAGTCTGGCGCTATTACTACAAAGGATAAATATGAACATACCTACGGATATTTTGAAATCAGTATGAAGCCTCACCTCACTACAGGTATGATGGGTGCATTCTGGTTGATGGCCGGCGATATGGGGGACAAGGATGCCGTTGATGATAATTCAAGCGTTAATGGTGCAGAAATAGACATTGTTGAAACTTTATATAACACAAAAATCCCAAGTCACGCGGTTCATTGGGACGGATATACTAATACAAAATCATATAGCGGTACGAGCAATCTCCAGCCCATACCAGAAGTTTTCGACGGTAACTTTCACACCTTTGCAGTGCGTTGGACACCTGATGAATATGTATTTTTGGTAGATGGCAAAGTTACCGCCCGCACAGAAGCAGAGGGCGGATGTAACCAGCCAGGTTATATGCTTATAAGCACACATTTTAACGAAGAATGGGTCGGCAAAGTTACGCTGCACCCCGGTGAACATACCGATATGATTGTCGATTATGTAAGAGTTTATAAAAACTCGTCAGACCCTAAATAAACTAATAAAAAAAGAACCTGTCATAGCAGGTTCTTTTTTTAATTTTGCGGTACCACAAATGGAATACCAAAATAATCGGTAAGTGACACCACAACATTTGCAGCAATTGCCTCTATATTATCGCGTATCCAAACGGCATCTTCATAGTTATCGTGATAAGCAAATTCGATAAGCACACTTGGCGCGCGCGTTCGCCGTACTTCACCTAATGATGTTGTTGGTATTGTGCGCACAAGTTGGGGTAATGGATAAATCAGTTTAAGATTATTGGCAATAATTTCTGCCGCTCTTTGTCCGTTTATACTTGTGGGATAATAATACACCTCTGTCCCCCGTCGGCTACCGTCCCCTGCGCCTGTTGCGTTCGAATGAAGCGCTAAATGCAGGTCATAATTACCCATATTTGATTGTACAATAGATGATGCCGCTGTCATATCAGGTGTATTACGCGTAAAAGAAATGCCGCTCGCGTATAAATACGGCTCCATAGCGTCGGCAATAAGATTCATATAATATTCCTCATTGCCCCCTATTATATAAGGATTAAATTCCTGCGTGGACGGACTTAAGTAAATACTTGGCATAAAAAACTCCCCTTTGCAAAATAATATGCAAAGGGGATAATTTTTATGTTTTAATTTATGTGTTCGGTTACTGCCTTTCTTACCACCGACAAAAACCAGCAGTAAAGTGCTTCACCAAGTTCTTGAAAAATCGGGTCGCCATCATGCGAACAAAGCATTGCAAACGTCTGCCCTATACGTCGGTCAACCTCTGTGCCACGTCTGAACGCAAGATAATAGAAGGAAAATGCCCCTGTATCACTCGAGGTTTTGTACAACTCCGCGCTATATTTATTAAGTGTATCAAGAAAGCTTTTTTGTGCAATGCCAACAAGAGTATCATCCGATATATACTGTTCAAATCCCGCCGTTGCTGTAAATGATAACAGTAAACGTCTTTGCAGTATCATATCATAATCTCGAAATTCGGGGTCCACCTCTGTCTTGGCATCAGAAATAAAACTTTCTGCCACGGTTTTGCCCACCGCCTTTGCACCCTCGATCTGTGCAGAAGTTACAGACGAATTCTGCACAGGCTTATTTTTGTTGCGGCGCACATCAAGTGATGGCTTGTCACCCACGATTTTTACATCCAAATCATCTGTTTGCACTTTAAATCACCTTTTTCTTACTGTCCGTTTTTATAATCAATCAGGGCTTTTGCCAGTTGTGCCGGACACGAAGTATTTTTAAATCCGCACTTTATATTTTCAAGTCTTTCTATAACATCATCAACATCCATACCTTTTGTTAATGCGGCTATTCCTTTAAGATTGCCGTTGCATCCGCCCATAAAAGATACATCTTTAATAATGTTGTCCTCTATTTCAATATCAATACTGCGAGAACAAACCCCATTTGTTTTATATGTGAATTTCATAATAAATATACCTTATCTATCCTTGAACTTATTACTTCTTACAGGATGACGCAATTTGCGCAGCGCCTTTGCCTCAATCTGACGGATACGCTCACGCGTTACATTAAATTCGGTACCTACCTCTTCCAAGGTATGACATCTGCCATCTTTAAGACCAAAACGCAATCTAATAACTGCTTCTTCACGCGCTGAAAGGGTGTGCAAAACGGCATCTATATCTTCATTGGTAATGGTTTTAAGTGCAGCATCATCAGGAGCCAAGGCATCCTCGTCACGAATAAAGTCCATAAGACGTGAATCCTCCTCGGGACCTATGGGTGTTTCCATAGAAACAGGCTCCTGCGCCACGCGCATAATTTCGCGTACTCGCTCAACCGACAAATCCATTTTTTCAGCAATAAGCTCTTCGCTTGGCTCGTAGCCATTTTCGTGAAGCAACTGACTTTGAATCTTCTTGAGTCGGTTAATGGTTTCAACCATATGAACAGGTATACGAATGGTTCTTGCCTGATCAGCGATAGCACGGGTAATTGCCTGTCTTATCCACCAGGTAGCGTAGGTGGAAAATTTGAAGCCTTTTGTATGATCAAACTTGTCCACCGCCTTTATAAGACCGACGTTACCCTCTTGAATAAGATCAAGGAAATACATTCCGCGACCTACATATTTTTTAGCAATACTTACAACAAGACGAAGGTTCGCTTCTGTAAGACGTTTTTTAGCGTATTCATCACCTTCGGTAATTTTAACTGCTAAAGCGATTTCCTCTTTAGAAGTAAGAAGCGGAACGCGACCAATTTCACGAAGGTATACCTTTACTGGATCGTCAAGTGACATATTTTCAAGCGCTACGTCGTCATCAAGATTATCAAGATCAACCTCTTCAAGCTTGAGTTCATCCTCGGTAGGCTCTTCATCATAATCACGTTCTAAAACATCAGGATCAGAAAGCAGACTTTCTATGTCGTCGGGTGCTGCCTCAATATCGTCCAATGTCTCTCTTTTTTCATCCTCTACCAAAAGCGCATCTGCCTGACGTTCAAGCTCTTCTACTGTGTTTTGTTGTGTTTTGTTTTCTGCCATTTTTATTTCCCCTTTTGCTTTGATTCAATTATTCGTTGAAGATTTTCTGCCCAGTCATCTATCGACATATTTTTTGTATCACCTGTTTTTTTGTTTAATCCCTCATCTAATATTACCTTTATACTGTCTTTTAATACGACAAGAGCGTTTTTATCCCCTTTTTCGCTATTCGAGAGAGATGCCAGATAACCCATTTCGGCAGTTGATAACATTTCGCCAAAATATGATAGATCGGGACTTCTACCGCCTTCAATACACTCGCAAACAGCCTTGTAAATTCGGCGATTAAGCGTTGTCAGCATTTTATCAGGACTTAGCCTTTCTGTTGCGGTAGAGCAAAAATCGGGATGCTGCAACAGTATTGCAATAACCGTTTCCTCCGCCGCCACTGATGCGGGATATAAACGCTTTTCAGGATTAATATCTGTTCGGTCAAATTTAGGTCGTACTATTTCATCGAATTCGCGTTTTTCACGCTGCTTTAAATTTTTCTTTCGTATATCCTTAACCTTTGTTTCTAAAGCGGTACGTGAAACACCGTACTTATCGGAAAGCCTGCCTATATAAAGGTCACGTGTCATAACATCGTTTGACTCTGCAATAATTTCAGCCGCACGCGCCAAATATTGCAATTTGCCATCATCGCTACCTGTGTCAATACCCTCTACAGCAGTAAGCAATTTATATTCTATCTCACTTACAGCGCCTTCAAGTAATGCCTTAAATCGCGCAGCTCCGTGTTTTTTGATGTATTCATCAGGGTCTTTGCCATCCGGCAACAAAACAACTCTGATATCAAGCCCTGTGTTACCAAGTATCTCACCTGCGCGGCGCGCTGCCTTTTGACCCGCAGCATCACTATCCATTATAAGCACAATTTCTTTAGTGTACCGCGATAACAATTTTGCCTGCTCATCTGTAAATGATGTTCCAAGCGCTGCTACAGCGTTCTCGAAACCAGCCTGATGAAGTGAAATGACATCCATATTGCCTTCAACCAATATGACGCGCTCATCACAATGGTTTTTAGCAAAATTCATACCAAAAAGATTTTCACTCTTTTTATAAACGGGTGTATCGGAGGTATTTACATATTTGCCACCTGCTTTATCTTCACCCGGCATTGCGCGTCCGCTAAAGCCTATCACTTTACCGCGAATGTTAATTATGGGAAACATAATGCGCTTTCTAAAACGATCGTAATACGTACCGCGCTGACTCTTCCCTACGACATTCGCCTGAAGCATATCGGCAATACTGTAACCAAGACCCTTTAAATGCTTGATAAGGTTGTCCCACCCGTCAGGCGCGGCACCGAGACCGAAATGCTTTATCGTGGCAATTGACAAGCCTCTGTCAGTCAGATAATCAAGCGCCCATTTTCCCTCTGGTGACATCAGATATGTATGATAAAATCGCGCGGTTTCGCGGTTAATTTCAAATATTGTATTTTTCAACTTTTGCATCGAATCGTCATATCCGTCTTGCGGTAATGTTATTCCACTGCGTTCTGCAAGCAATTTTACGGCATCAATATAGTCAAGATTTTCTATCTGACGTACAAAGCTGAAAACATCTCCGCCAACACCGCAACCAAAGCAATAAAACGAGCCGTTTTCGGGATAAACGGTAAAGGAGGGTGTTTTTTCGTTGTGGAAAGGACAAAGACCTACAAGGTTTTTGCCGCGACGCTTTAAGCTTATATAGGGAGCCATAACCGTTTCAATATCATTTCTGTATTTTATTTCATTAATAATATCTTCAGGAATTGCCACTTTAACACTCTCCTTTTCATTAGTTTTACAATTTTAGAGTTTCCACGCTTTTGGTATATAAATATCCGAATAGGTAGTAACTGCAAAGTGGTCGGTCATACCTGCAATATAGTCTACTGCCGCACGCTCAATACCCTCGCGTTCGCGTATTATCTTGTACTCGTTATCAAGCTTGTCAGGATTTTTAAGAAGATAATCATATATACCGTTTACAATTCCGTCAACCTTGGTCTCTTCAAATTTAACCGCAGGATTAAGGTATAACGTATCGTACATAAACTTATGCAAAGTTTCATAAGCGTTTGCTGTACACTCATCCATTTTAACATCGTCTTTTTCGGTGTTTTCTACCAATGACTTTACAAGTGTGTTAATACGTTCGCTTTTTCTGAAACCCAAAACCTCTCTGATTTCAAGAGGTATTAATTCTTCGCTGAAAACACCCGCGCCGATTGCATCATCAATATCGTGGTTTATGTATGCAATTCGGTCGCTAAAGCGTACGATTTTACCCTCTGGCGTGTGAGGCCACTCGCCACGGGTATGATTCATTATGCCGTCAAGCACCTCGTGGGTAAGGTTAAGCCCCTTGCCTGCCTTTTCTATTATGCGGCACACCCTTACACTCTGCGCAAAATGCGTAAAGCCACCGGGATATAATTCATTAAGTGCGCGCTCGCCTGCATGTCCGAAAGGGGTATGACCCAAATCGTGCGCCAAGGCAATAGCCTCGGTTAGATCCTCATTAAATTTGAGTGCTCTTGCTATGGTGCGCGCTATCTGCGCAACCTCAAGAGTATGTGTAAGGCGGGTGCGGTAATGGTCGGATTCGGGCGATAAAAAGACCTGTGTTTTGTGCTTTAAGCGTCTAAAAGCTTTGCAATGTATTATTCTATCACGATCACGCTGAAAATCGGTTCGCAGTTCACACTTTTCCTCTTTTATTTCACGGCCAACAGAGTCAGCACTTAAAGTGGCATAAGGCGATAAGGTCTGTTTTTCCATGCTTTCAGTAAGTAATCTTATATTTTCCATAAAACGCTTCACCCTTTCATATTAAATATTATTAAAAAATTTAAAAATTCCTTCATTTTTCACACGATAAAAGGAAAAAATAATTCATTTTTTAGCACTGCTTTAATTTTAGAAGCAAAACTTTCACAAAGCTGGTCTAAAAAAATATCACGGTCGATATTTTTAAACACGACATTTACCGTAACCTTATCGGTAAAATCTGTATTTTGTATCATACCGTTGCTATCATCTATAAGGCGAACCAACCTATCATAGTTGCCGTAATCACAATCAATTATAAATTCAGTACATGCGCACATTAAAACCCTTTTCGCACCGCCAATTGCGTCGCGCGCGCTGGTGCTGTATGCGCGTACAAGACCGCCGGTACCTAAAAGTATACCGCCGAAATAACGGGTGACTACAATTAAGACATCGGTAATTCCACTACCCTTTATAACCTCTAAAACGGGCATACCTGCCGTGCCGTGAGGCTCACCATCGTCAGAAAAGCGCGCCGTACCGTTTTGCAGTATATAGGCGTAAACATTATGACGCGCATCCCAATATTTACTTTTCTGCGCGGCTATAATTTCGGCGGCCTCCTCTTCACTTTCACAGTGAAAAGCCGTAGCTATAAAACGCGAATGCTTTTCTGTATATTCTGCTGTAAAGCTACCATCAATGGTTTGGTATTCACGCACGTAGTTAGCCCCCCTTCTAAACAAAAAACCGCAATCACCCCGTGGGCCGATTGCGGAATTGCGGTAATAATTATTTATCTTCCATACCGAAACGCTTCTTAAATCTGTCAACACGTCCGCCGGTATCTACCAACTTCTGCTTACCAGTGAAAAACGGATGACATTTAGAACAAATATCCAAACGAATATCTTTCTTTGTTGAGCGTGTCTCGAATTCGGCACCACAAGCACATTTAATTGTTACCTTTTCGTACTGAGGATGTAAACCTTCTTTCATCCTTGTCACCCCTTTCTTTCGTTGTAACATTGGAATTTTACCACATTACTTTGCAAATTGCAAGCATTAATTTAAAAAAATATCAGTTTTTTGAAAATATTTTCTTGAATTTCTCGTAAATCTCAACAGTTTTAAATTTCATAACATATTTTTGGGGATTTTCCGCTGTTTGTGCCGCTGTCTCTGTTACAGCGTCCGAAAGCTCGGCATCGGCAGTTGGCACGCACACACACGGAAATACAACACACCACCAATTTTTACCCTTTGCATCACCTAAATCTACAATCAGCGATTTATATGTGCCGGCGGGCAGTGTAAAATCATCGTACTCACGTGTATCAAAGTACCTATCCCCCACGGAAACATCAGCGTAATAATTAAATCCATTTTCTTTTATGACGTCATTTGCTATGGAACTGATGTTTTCAAGCTGCGTTTCTGCGATTTTGCAAGCTGTAGTCACATCACCGCAATTTTTAAAAATATCAGTCGAATTTTTAAGTATTTCGTCACGTACAGCGAGCTTTAAATTCTGGTCAGCCTCGCTGTCAGAATTTGCTACTATGTGTAACCGCAACACATTTTGTCGTAGTTCGTCACACCTAACTTCAAAAGACGAAAAGCTGATTATTATGGTACAAATAAGCCCAAATAATACCCCAAGTTCAATATTTTTTCTTGATATTTTTTTCATAAAAATACTCCTGTCAAATTTTTCCTAAAAGTAATATTGACGGGAGTATAATTTTTATTCAAATATTATTCCGATTTTTGACGGAGCTGCGATTATCGGCTTATAAGATTTTTGTTCGAGTGTGTTTTTCGCATTGCTTGCATCACTAACATTATTATATATTGCAAATACGGTAGGACCACTACCCGAAAGCGATACCGCCTGCGGATTAGTAGTTTTTATATCATTAATAAGTTTGGTATTATCACAAACGCACGAAAATGCATTTGAAACATTTTTACACAACTTATTCAAATCACCGTTCTCTATTGATTCAACAACTGCCTGCGTATAAAACTCTGACTGCGGGCAACAATCTATCTTTTTATACATATCGGCAGTCGATTGTTTTATACCGTGTTTTATAAGTAAAATTGCACAATCGGGCATATCTGGTAGCTCGGTCATTTTCTCACCTATACCACCAACACGCGCAGTACCGCCCATAATACAAAACGGAACGTCAGCACCAACCGACAACCCAATCTCACAAAGTGTATCTTGTGATAAATTGGTCTCGTAAAGCCTATCAAGCGCCACAATTACCGCCGCGGCATCAGCACTACCGCCACCTAACCCTGCCGCCAGAGGTATATTCTTTTTAATAATAATTTCAGCACCGCCGCTAATACCCACATATTCAAAAAACCTTTGTGCCGCTTTATATGCAATGTTAGACTTGTCGCATATTGTGTTGTTGTCACAAGCAACACTAATGATATCGCTTTTTTCTATAGCGATATCATCACAAAGCGATACTGACTGAAAAACAGAATCAATTAAATGATATCCGTCTTTTCTTTTACCAACAACATCAAGTGTTAAATTGATTTTCGCATTAGCCTTTAGTTTCATCCCGCTCACCGAACAAAAATTTATTTACAGTGCATTTTACTCTTGCAACATTCAATACACCGTATGCCAACATTGCGCCGCCAACATTTAAAACAAAATCGTCAATATCGGCGCTGCCTGTTAAAAACACAATCTGTAAAACTTCGATAATCAAAACACAAACCGAAATACAAATCAAAAATTTTAGTACAGTATTTATTTTTTTAAATATATTGGGCACAAAAAGCGCAAAAGGCATCATTACAAAAAAGTTGCCTAATATGTTTTCAATCACAATATGTGTATCAAGATTGGCATCCTTATATGCGTTTATAAAAAGCTTTACAGTAGCAAACGGAATAAGATTTATCTTTTGTAAAAGATATTCATTTACAGTAGCCTTGTCTGATAAAAAAATATTGGATATACTTCTTCCAAAGCTGTCGTTTATGAGTGTAAAATCAATAACCATAAGTGTATATAATAAAAAAAGACACACAAGTATGCTTTTTACAACAACTAAACGGTCGAGTTTAATAACTTTAGATTTCAAAAAAATCACCGCCAAAGATAATTTTACCTTTAGCGGTGATTAAAGTCAAGAAAATTGTGTCAGTTGTTTACCCTTTGATGAAAACCGTATACCTCGGCGGTAAGAGGTGCGAAACGAAAACCCATAGCATCAAGCCCCTCTATAATGGAAGGCAGTGCCTGGACGGTAGTGGTCTTGCCACCGTTATCGTGCATCAGAACGCAAATACTACTCTTTCCCTTTGCCCCGTTTAAAACATTATTAACTATTGTAGCGGCGGGTACGCGCGCGGCGCTTGCATCACCCGAGCTTACGTTCCAATCATAATAAGAATATCCAAGGCTTGGCATACGAACGGTTAAATCGGTCATCAATCCCGGACAATAACGTGCGCTCACCATATTGCTGCTACCACCCGGAAAACGCATTATATTACTGCGTATACCCGTCGCGTTGTAAACAACATCTGAAATCTGCTGAATATCGGAAAGGTAACTGTTAATATCCTTGTAAATTATATCATATTTATGCGTTGTAGAGTGCAATCCAATCGCGTGACCGCGGTTTACAATCTGAGGCATATATTCTCGCTTTGAGGTGCCCACAACAAAAAAAGTTGCTTTTATACCGTAAGCGTCAAGTATATCTAAAATTTTAAGAGTATTGTCCGACGGGCCGTCATCAAATGTAAGATAGCAGATACCGCTACCTGCGGTATCTGCCTGGTCTACATTTTTAAGAGCGATCGCCTTTTGTAACTCTTCTCTGCGCTTTTGCGCTTTAAGTTGTTCAATTTGATTTTTCAGGTTGCTGTTTTCTTGCTCTAATTTTGCCTTTTTGTCGAGCGCTTCTTGTAACTGTGAACTAAGCTCTGCCTTTTCTTGCGCGCTTATGGCGGCGTCAGAATCATACTCGGCAATTTTTTGAGTTAATTCATCAATCTTTTTCTGTGCTTCCTGGAGTGAACTGCTGTTGTTGGAGAGACTTGCAGATACGGCAACATAATCGGTGTGTTTTTCGTAAGCAAAATACGAAATGCCCGAAAGTGCCGCTACCAATAAGAATATTACAAACAAAAATATTATATTTGTCTTTTGTTTAAAAAATCCCATAATTTTGTCCCCTTATATACTATTTTAAGTATATCACACAAGGTGACAAATGTCTACAAATTTATACTAATTTTTCACTCATTTTTTTACTTGCATTTTTAACACACAAATAAACTATTCCCCATACGACAAGATATACCGCAACAAAAATACAAGTAAATATCGCAATTACGGTTATGTCAAACGGCAACCAAGAATTCATAAGATAACAAATCACATATGCCGAGTACAGAGTGCACAACTGGCAAAGCAGAGCTTTCATAACAGACCAATGCTCGATTTGATGAAAAACACTTGTCCCCGCGTGAACAAATGCCAAAACATAGGTTGAAACAACAGCCAAAAACATCTCTTTGCCTGCAAGTGAAAAATCGCTTTTGGTGCAAGATAAAACAAATATTACAAACGATGTAATTATGGGACCAAAGCCACCAAACATTAATCCTCGGTGCAAAAATTCTTTAACATATTTATTCATTATAATCCTATCCTTTCTTTTACTGCTTTTATGTTTCTGCGCGACACATAATCGACATATCCGTTTTTAAAAATCACTTTAAGTGTTCCGCTTATGGATGCGTCAAATTTTTGAATTTTGCTTACTTGTGCAACACTTGACTGATTTATTTTTATAAAGCTTTTATCAAGCATCTTTTCAACATTGTAAAGCCTTGATTTAATTAAATATCTTTCCTTTTCACAAATGGCAAAAACCCTACCACCATCTACCGTGAAGCAGTAAATATCCTTAATCTCAAGATTTACAATCTCTTCGCGGAAAAAACCTGTCAGTTGTGTTTGTCTGTCTGCCGACAACCGCTCTATTTCATCAATAAGCTTTGTCCTTTGATGCGAGTAAATTAAAATCTCTTCTTCACGGGTCTTATCTAAAATTACCGTGCACTTCAAAGTACCATCTCCTTTCGAGTGTATATTAGCATTTTAAGTTTTTATTTTCAAGCCGATAAAACTATTCGGTCAAATTTTAAAACTATTCGGCAAATAACTCTTTAAATATGTCGAAAAAAGTGTTATACTGTTAATATAATATATACAAAGGAAATTTTATATGAATTCTGTTAAAATTTTACACTGTGCCGATTTACATATCGGCGCTGCCGAAAGCTTTTTGGGAACGCGTAGTGACAGCCGACGTGCCGAAACGCTTATAACCTTTGAAAAAATAATAAATATCGCAAAAGAAAATAGTGTTGATATCTTACTCATATCAGGGGATTTGTTCAATTCAAACTCGGTTGAAAAAGCATTTACCGATAGAGTTATAGAATGCTTTGCCGAAATTCCCGATATTAAAATCGTTTTTGCAGCGGGCAACCACGACCCGTTGAATTATGAATCACCATTTAAAAAATATCCTCTTCCACAAAATCTTTACGTGTTAGATACAATAGATAGTTATGTCGAATTCGACGACCTTAACACCCGTATATACGGCAAATCCTTTAAAGAGGTTTATATGCAGGGTCAACCTCGATTTTCGCTTGAAACTGACAACAGTTTCATTAATATTATGTGTATTCACGGTGAACTAAGAGCTGACCTTGGCTCTAATTACAACTCAATAACAAGTGAATTTATCGAAAACAGCGGTATGGATTATATTGCTTTAGGCCATGTTCACAAATGCACCGACATTGCAAAAATCGGCAATACCTATCTAGCCTACTGCGGCTGTCCCGAGGGTCAGGGCTTTGATGAATTGGGCGAAAAAGGTGTGTATCTGGGCGAGGTTTCAAAGGTGGATTGCAATCTGCAATTTATACCTACCGCTAAAAGAATGCACCTATGTGAAAGCATTGATATCAGCGGTCTTTTAACCTCTAATAAAATTGCTACTCATATAATAGATGTCATAAAGCAGAAATATCCTGACAATTTTGCCGACAATCTATATAAATTCATTCTTACGGGTTATGTGGCCGAAACTGCTGATATTTCTATACCTCAAATCACAAGTCGTATAAACGAAGTGGTTTATTTTGCAAAAATAAGAAACAAATCGGAAATTAAAGTCGATTTTGAATTGTTGTCACAAGAAAAATCCCTAAAAGGCATTTTTGTTAAAAATATGCTCGAAAAAATAAACAAGGCGGATCAACCCGAAAAAGACAGGCTTAAAGCAGCGCTTGATTTAGGACTTAAAGCCTTTAGCGGAGAGGTGCACTGCGATGAAAATTAATAAAATTTACATATCCGCTTTTGGTGGTTTAAAAGACTTTACTCTGGAATTAAATGACGGTTTAAACGTTATTTATGGTAATAATGAGGATGGTAAAAGCACTGTTTTTGCGTTTATAAAGGCTATGTTTTTCGGCACAGGCAGAAACACCAAGGCTCTTTCTGACAGCATTCGTCTTAAATATACCCCTTGGGATGGCAGTACTATGGCCGGCAGAATATTTTTTGAACACGAAAATAAAAAATACTGCCTTGAACGTGAATTCCGCAAATCCGACTCTACCGACCGCATAACACTTACCGATTTAGACAGTGGCAAAGAATCCCCCGCAAGCGAAAATATTGGTGTGCGATTTTTTGGTATGTCTGCTTCGGTGTTCGAACGCAGTCTTTTTATAGGTAACGGTGATTTTATAAAGGACGATACCGCCTCAAGCGAAATAAACGGAAAGCTTTCTAACATTGCCATCACGGGTACAGAAGACGTATCTTATAAAAAAATACAAAAAAATATTTTTGATGCTCGCGCAAAAATTATTTCAAAAAGCGGCAGAACCGGTTCTTACAACGAGGATTTGCAAGCTCTTTCAGACCTGAACATAAGACTTGAAAAAGCAGATGACGATGCTAAAACCAAATCCTGTCTTAATAATACTGCCACAGAAAAGCGTGCAGAATATGAAATAATTTATAAAAAATATTGCGAACTCAAATCAACAATCGAGCGCGAACAGGATTTTAAAAATCGTCAAAAGCTCACCGAATTTTTAGAAACCAAACGTCAATTAGACCAGCTTAACAACAGCTTAAAACTTTCCGACGGAACAATCATTAACGAATCATATGCTCAAAAAATTGATTTTTGCATCAATAGATATGAAAAAAGCGTTGAACGCAGCGAACAAATTAACTCTGATATATTACGAATTAAGGAAGCGATTGAACTGCAAAATGCCTCTTCGCCAGAAAGTACTAAAGAAGAGATTGATAAATTAACGTCCGAAATAAGCCGTCTGGACATTCAGAAGACCTCGCTCGAACAAAAGGAATCAGCACTTAATAATTCGGTAGAAGAATCTAAGTTAAAGCTCACACAAGCACAAAACAAAAAATCAGCATTTAATCCTCTGCTTTTAATTATATCGATTATTATTGCCGCCTTTGGCGGTATGACTGCATATTTTGTTTCGGGGATTGTTTCAGTTATTCTTTGTGGTGTAGCGGCTGTATTGCTTACACTTTCGTTTATAATAAGACCAAAAAACACATCAGCTATAACCTATGCTCAAAATGAGCTTTCCACTGCCAATACAACATTGGCTGAAACGAGATCTGAAAAAAATCTTGTACAGGAACAAATCAACAATCTGAACGTGCACATCAATACATTATCATCTGTGCTACATGCCGATGCCGCAGTAAAGGCACAGCGCCTTGCAGACCTTGCTGAAAAAAATGATGCGCTCAGCTCTGAAAAAGAAAAAATCGAATCGATAAAGACAGAGTTATTAGAGCTTTTACACGGATTTGATAGTTTTGACAGCATAGAAAATGCCAGAACATTACTTGAAGGAATCAAGCGAAAGACTGATAGCCAAAAAGAACTAAAACTACAGCTTAAAACAGCAAGCCAATTTTTAGGTAACATTGACTATGATGAGGCGCAGGCAAAGCTTGATGCTATGACGGACGTTTCTGCCGAAAGCATTAATTTTGAAGCTGTAAAAACCGAATTTGAAAACATTGCCGAAAAGCTTTCAAACTTAAAAGAGGAGTTAACCATAATTGCGACCGAGCTTAAAACCTCTTTCAAACACTCAGAAAATCCCGAGGAATTAAAACGTAAAATAACCGAAATTCAGGAAAAACTTGATGCTAAAAAAGAATTTTGCGACACCGCAGATTTGGCACTATCGGTTTTAGAGGATAGTTTTTATGAACTAAGACGTGGTTATGGTAACGAGCTTGAGTCACTTACACACAGCATCTTTGCCGACCTTACCGACGGTAAATATAAAAACGTAAGCATAACAGACACGCTTGATATTTCGGTCGAAAAAAATGATATTTTCGGCACTCGCGAAATAGGTTATTTAAGTCTTGGCACCACCCATCAAGCGTATTTAAGCCTTCGTCTTGCAATAACCAAACTTATTTCAAACGATACTCCCCTACCCGTTTTTCTTGACGATTCACTTTCGCAATATGACGACACTCGCACAGAAAAAACAATAAAGTTTTTAAATGATTTTTGCGCAAACGGTCAGGGAATACTTTTTACCTGTCATAATTCGATATGCGATATCGCGCAAAAACATGAAATAGAAATTAAAAAGCCATATAATTAAAAAAAGAAAAACCGTTATTCGTAGCGGTTTTTCTTTTTTTGAGTACAGCAAGTGTGGAATAGTGAAAAGATAATAAATAAAAATTCCAAGAACATAATGTCCTTGGAATTTTGGTGCGGGTGACAGGACTTGAACCTGCACATCGGTGACACTAGCTCCTAAGGCTAGCGCGTCTGCCAATTCCGCCACACCCGCATATTTAATTTTGCAAAGGCAGACGCGCTACGCGCCTCCCTCAGAAATATAGTCGTTCTGCTCGCTTGGCGCGCTTCGCATTACTCCTTATTTCTTCACCTTAGCGTCACACCTTCCTCATCCACCGGATGCGGTGTGTCGCTTCGCCCAATTCCGCCACACCCACATACTTAAAATAATAGGTAATGGTGAAAAGGTTTTAAACTTTATATATTCTACTTTATACTTTCAAAAAAGTCAAGTATAAAATTAAGACTCTGCTGTCGCTTATGCAAAAAGCAGAGTCTTAATTTTATAGCAATTATTCAAGCATTATATTTTTAAAGTTGTCAATTTGTGACTTGGGTACACCTACATAGCTTGTAAGGAAGTATTCAATAGACTGCGAAAGTGTTGTGCAACCGTTCTTTTGACCGTATGCCATCATTGCCTTATACAATTTACCCCAAGCAACATAATTACCTTCTACCTTCATTTCATCATCGTCTTCGGTAAACGTACCTCCGTTACCATTACCACGCCAACGTTTGCCGCTCGACGAAAAAGATGTAAGTTCGAAATCACGGGTCAGGTCTTCGTAAGATACGCCAAGCAAACCGTTTGTTATAAACGCAAAGGTTCCTGTGCGGTCTGCGCCCGCAGAGCAATGTGTATATATAGGATAATTACTTTCGTCAGAAAGTATCTCGAATATCTTTTTATAGTTCGTTGTTGCCTCGGCTTTATAGCTTGAATTTTCGCTCAATATTTTATCATACCATGCACCTTCTTCATATCTGATGAAGATATAATTCATTCCGGTGCCTTCACGCTGATTTTTATCTTTTTCATAACGCAAATCAAGCTCGGTTTTCATTTTAAGTTTTTTAAAAGTTTCAATACCGCTCGTGGTAAGATTGTCGATATTTTGACCACGATACATCATTTCGTATTTTACAGTTTTACCGCTCTCGGTTTTCCATCCGCCCATATCACGCACATTTCCTGTGCCAGCGGCCTTTATCCAACGAACAGGCGCATCTTTAATACGAATTTTACCGCCACCTAAAACCTCATTTGTTATGCTACCTGTAACCTTCCAATAGTATGTTTTACCGGGAACAAAAATTCCACTATCTACCGTCATAAATTTTGACTGTATAGTATATGAATTTCTAAAATCTGCATTTTCGGACACCGTTATTGTATACATAGCGCTACCATCAAGTCGCCAATCTAATTCGACTCTCTGATAATCAAGCTTTGAAGTCGAATATTCACTAAGCATTGCATACTGTCTTTCCGGAGTGGGAGAATCTAGATAACCGCGTATAATATCATCACAGATATCAACTTCAACCACTTTATTATAATCGATATAATTCGGCTGGGTACCGCTTGTTATGGTTGATGTGTTACCACTGTCAACATTGCCTGAAATCGTTGTATTAGCGTCACTTGAAGTGCTATCCTCTGATGAAGCGGTAGGAAAAGAGGTTGTAATTTCATTGCCATTTTCGTCAACAATTATCTGCTGATATTCTACCTCTGTTTCTTGTGACGAAGCATTGTCAGGCTCGTTCTGACACCCACATATACAAAGCACCATACAAAGTGCTAACATAAATGTAAGTATTTTTTTCATAATTTGGTTTCCCCCTAATTTATGAGTATAACAATTTAATATTTATTATACATTATAAAAATCTGCAAGTCAATTAAGAGTTCATTTCTCAAAAAAATAAATACATTAAATATTAACAAAACGTAAAAGGTCAGGAAAAGTCAAACTTTTTTTGAAAAAACTATTGACTTTTGAAAAAAATGAGTTATAATAGCATTACAAAACAAAGGTTAGGGAAAGTCAAACTTTCATTTAGGAGGGTTAAAAGTGAGCGAAGAAATCAAAAAAGAAAAAACCGCTACACCGGAAACTGAAAAAAAAGAAAAGAAAAAATCAAAAAAAGACGCTGAACTTGAAGCACTAAAAAATGAGTTGAATGCAAAAAACGATCAGCTTATGCGAACAGCCGCTGAGTTTGACAACTTTAAAAAACGTACCGAGCGCGAAAAAGCATCGGTTGCTGAATTTGCAAAAGCAGGTTTAATTAAACAACTTTTGCCAATCCTTGATAATATAGACCGAGCCGCAGCCTCAGAAAAAGAAAGCGCTGATTATATTAAGGGAATTGAAATGATTGTTAAACAGTTTGAAGCAATCGTTTCAAATTTAAATATTGAAGAAATAGCAAAAGAAGGCGACACATTTGACCCCAACTTCCACGAGGCAGTAATGCATATAGAGGACGAAAGTTTTGGTGAAAACGTTATTGTGCAGGTGCTTCAAAAGGGTTATAAAATCGGTGACACTGTAATCCGAGCCGCTATGGTAAAGGTTGCAAATTAATAAACACACAAAAGAAAAACTTATATAAATCTTTAGGAGGATTTTAACAATGGGAAAAATTATTGGTATTGACTTAGGTACAACAAACTCTTGCGTAGCCGTTATGGAAGGCGGCGAGCCTGTAGTTATTGCAAACGCAGAGGGCGCACGCACTACCCCAAGCGTAGTTGCATTTTCAAAAACAGGTGTGCGTATGGTAGGTCAGGTTGCAAAGCGTCAGGCTATCACCAACCCCGACAGAACCATCAGCTCAATAAAGCGTGAAATGGGTACAAACTACACTGTAGAAATTGACGGCAAAAAGTATACACCTCAAGAGGTTTCTGCAATTATTTTGCAAAAACTTAAGGCAGATGCCGAAAGTTATCTCGGTCAGCCCGTTACAGAGGCTGTTATTACTGTTCCTGCTTACTTTCCCGACGCACAGCGTCAGGCTACCAAAGATGCAGGTAAAATCGCAGGTCTCGAGGTTAAGCGTATCATAAACGAGCCAACGGCCGCAGCACTTGCTTACAGCATTGATAAAGAAGATGACCAGAAGGTTATGGTATATGACCTTGGCGGGGGCACATTCGACGTATCTATCATCGAAATGGGCGACGGTGTACAAGAGGTACTCGCTACTGCAGGTAACAACAAGCTTGGCGGAGACGATTTCGACAAGCGCGTTATGGACTTTATCGTAAGCACATTCAAAGCTGAACAAGGCATTGACCTTTCAAATGATAAAATGGCTATGCAACGTGTTAAAGAGGCCGCTGAAAAGGCAAAGATTGATTTGTCCGGTATGACCACCGCTGACATAAATCTCCCCTTTATCACAGCAGACTCTACAGGTCCTAAGCACTTTGAAACAACACTTACCCGCGCTAAGTTTAATGAGCTTACTGCAGACTTAGTAGAGGCTACAATGGGACCTGTTCGCCAGGCAATCGCTGACTCAGGCCTTGACAAGTCCGAAATCCATAAAGTTCTTATGGTTGGCGGTTCTTCAAGAATCCCCGCTGTACAGGAAGCGGTTAAAAACTTTATGGGCAAAGAACCATTCAAGGGCATCAACCCCGATGAATGTGTAGCGCTTGGCGCTTCGCTTCAAGCAGGCGTTTTGGGCGGCGACGTTAAGGGACTTCTTCTTCTCGACGTTACTCCCCTCTCTCTCGGTATCGAAACTATGGGCGGCGTTTCAACAAAGGTTATTGAGCGCAACACCACAATTCCTACCAAAAAGAGCCAGATATTCTCTACCGCCGCAGACGGTCAGACCTCTGTTGAAGTGCACGTACTTCAGGGTGAACGCGAATTTGCAAAGGATAACAAGACTCTTGGTGTATTCCACCTTGACGGTATTGCTCCCGCTCCACGTGGTATTCCCCAGATTGAAGTTACATTTGATATAGACGCAAACGGTATTGTTCACGTATCGGCTAAAGACCTCGGCACCGGCAAAGAAAACGATATCACCATTACCTCTAACACCAATATGTCTAAAGAAGACATTGACAAGGCTGTTAAAGAGGCTGAAGAGTATGCCGCAGAGGATAAAAAGCGCCGTGAGGCTGTTGACGTTCGCAACAATGCTGACCAGATGATTTATCAGACAGAAAAGACTGTTACCGAATTTGGTGATAAGCTTTCTGACGAAGAAAAAGGCAAGATTGAAACCGCTAAAGAAGCTCTTAAAGAGGCTCTTAAGGGTGAAGATATCGACGCAATAAAGGCTAAGCAGGAAGATCTGCAAAAAGAAATCTACGCTGTAAGTGAAAAGGTTTACAAGGCAGCAGCCGAGGCACAGCAGGCCGCTCAGGGCGGTACCGATGCCGCAGGTGCAAATCCTCAGGACAATGTTTACGAAGCGGACTTCACCGACGTAGACGAGAACAAATAATCGTTCTGCTACGCAAAACGATTAGATAAAAGATAAGAGAGAAAAGTGAAAAGAAAATATGTGTCACCTCGTGACACATTACATATAGGTTGCTTGCAACCACCTTTTCTCTTCACCCTTCTCTTTTCACTATTCATTGCAAAACGTTAAGTTTTTCTTTAGGAGAATATTTGTGGCAGAAAATAAAAGAGATTATTACGAGGTCCTCGGTGTTGATAAGTCGGCATCTGATGACGAGCTTAAAAAAGCATACCGAAAGCTTGCTAAAAAATATCACCCCGACCTAAATCCCGATGATAAGGTTGCTGAAAAGAATTTCAAAGAGGTAAACGAAGCCTATGAAATTCTTTCTAACCAGGAAAAGCGCGCACGTTATGACCAATTTGGTCACGCAGGTGTTGACCCTAACTTTAACGCTGGCGGCGGTGCCTATGGCGGAGGATTTGGCGGATTTGGTGATTTTGGCGACCTTGGTGATATTTTAGGAAGTATGTTTGGCGGCGGCTTCGGTGGTTTTGGCGGTGGAAGACAGTCCAACCCCAACGCTCCCCGTCGCGGTAATGATGCATCAGCCTCGGTAAATATCAGTTTTGAAGAAGCGGCAAAGGGCTGCAAAAAGACCATAAAGGTAACCAAGATAGACAATTGCTCCAATTGCGGCGGCACAGGCTGTGAAAAAGGCAGTAGCGCCAAGACCTGCCCCGTATGTCACGGCAGCGGTCAGGTAAGCTCGGTTCAGCGTACACCATTTGGACAAATACAAACACAAACCGTGTGTAACCATTGCCACGGCTCAGGTAAGATTATCGACAAGCCATGTCACACCTGCGCCGGTAAGGGCAGGATTCGCCACACCGTAGAACAAGTCATCGAAATACCCGCAGGTATTGATGACGGTCAGGTTATATCGGTTCGCGGTGGCGGTGATGCGGGCGCAAACGGCGGACCATCGGGCAATCTGCGCGTAAGTGTAAATGTTCGCCCCCACCCCATCTTTGAACGTGATGGCTACGATGTTTACTGTGAAATACCCATCACCTTTGCGCAGGCGGCACTAGGTGATGAAATCACAGTTCCCACACTTGACGGTAAGGTTAAATTCACCATTCACGAGGGCACACAGCCGGGCGACGAATTCAAGCTTAAGGGCAAGGGTATACAGCGCCTTAATTACGCAGGCAAGGACGTCCAGTACGTTAAGATTGTAGTTGAAGTCCCCCGCGATTTATCAAAGGCTCAAAAGGAAAAGCTTAAAGAATTTGATAAAATCACCGATGACAAAAACTATAAAAAACAAAAATCATTCTTTGATAAAATAAAAGATTTTTTTGATTAAAAACATAAAACTCTGCTGAAATTCAGCAGAGTTTTCACTTTTTGGGGCAAAATAATTTTGTGGTGATTTAATGAATATCAGAACAGACCTTGTTTTAGAACAACAAGAGGGATGCGACAGAAAATTAAGCGGTATCAAACAGGAATACGAAAAAATGGGTAACACGACACTTTCCATTATAAAAATTTGTGACGATAATACTTCAAATGTTTTGCAAAAACCAAAAGGCACATATTGCACAGTATCCTTTCCTCGCCTTGATTTTGTATGCGATACCGCAGATATAACAAGTGCCACTGTAAAGGCGTTAAAAACAGTATTTAAAACCGATTTCAAAAATGCGCTTGTGGTGGGTCTTGGCAACACCGATATAACTCCCGACGCACTTGGTCCGTTTGCCTGCGATCGCGTGCTTGCAACACGGCATTTGGGTGACGATTTAAAACACGATTTAGGGTTGGATAACCTAAAAAGCGTTTGTTGTATTACGCCAAATGTTCTTGGCAAAACGGGCATTGAAAGCTATGACCTAATTACCGCCGCCGCAAAAAAAATAAAACCCGACCTGATTATTGCAATTGACGCCTTAGCAGCGCGCGACCCAGCGAGACTTTGCCGCACGATACAAATAGGTGACAGTGGCATCTGCCCGGGAGCAGGTGTTAATAACTCACGTAAGGAATTAAGCAAAAAAACAATAGGCATACCCGTAATTGCCGTGGGTATACCTACTGTTATTGATGCAAACAGTTTTTTTGAATGCGCAGAAGCTCCTATTGAAAATATGATGGTAACGCCCAAAGAAATCGATTTGCTTGTAGAAAAATCGGCAGAAATACTGTCGCGCGCGCTTAATATATTTTTACAATCTGAGCTTGATATTGATATAATAGAAAGCCTGACATAAAATCCAAGCAGGGCGAGGTTACTTATTAAGTATGTACCGCAACAAAGCATCACACCCCTGCTCTACCTCACGCTCAGTAGTGGTAAAATCACTCGAATACCACGGATCCGCCACGTCGTGAGGATGTGCCGTGTAATCAAGCAAGCGACTGTACTTATTTTTGTTATCCGCCGCAATATAATCCATATTGCGCAGATTTTTACTATCCATACAAACTATGTAATCAAATTTGTCATAATCGGTGCGTGTCATCTGACGAGCGCGCTTTTGTGAACAGTCAATCCCACGCGCCGCTAAAATGCGCTTTACAGGAGGATAAACGCCGTTTCCTATCTCCTCGGTAGAGGTTGCCGCAGATTCGATATGAAAATTGTTTTCCAGACCTTTTTCACGCACCAATTCTTTCATCAAAAACTCCGCCATAGGACTGCGACAAATATTCCCGTGGCAGACAAAAAGTATCTTTATCATTACATTTCATCCTTTGAGTTATTTAAATCAATATTTTATTACATAAATATTATAGCATAATTCTAATAATTTGTATATAAAAAGACGAATGACCTGTGTGTTAATTATTTCTTAATATATTAAATCTTGTTTTTTATGCAAAAAGTGGTATAATATAAGTTAACATTAAAATAGATTTTTATGCCTTTATGCATTTTCAATTAAATTTAGATTACTGAAAGGACAGTATTTTAAAAATGGATGCTGCAAAGATTTTTAATACGGTTTCGCAATTTTGTGCGAATACGGCTACAAAATTTATAAATTTAATAAAAAGCTTTTTTGTTAACACATTTGAAGTAACAAGCACAAAGAAAAGCAAAATAACCGGTGTATCAATTGCCGCTGTATTGTTGCTAGTTGTTGTGTTTTTTAATGCACAGTTTACAAGGCTTGTAACAAGCACTAAATGGTGGTTGCTATCCTTTGCTCTTGTTGCACCTTTTATAATAGGCGCTTACACAGCATTTAAAATAAAAATTAAAAACGAGCTTTTTAGTAAAATATGGCATTTTGTTTTCTTTATGCTGATGCCCGTAGTTACAATGACTATGACCGAATGTCTTAATAATATATTTATCTACGATATGACCTACCTTGGCTTTTTTGCCAATTATATGGTTATATTGCTGTTTCAGTTTTTTATTTTCGCAATTTGCGGAAGTTTCAGAGTTTCTTTACTTGTAGTAAATTCCATATGCTACGGTTTTGCGCTGGCAAACTGTTATGTCGTTCAGTTTCGCGGCACACCGTTCATACCTATGGACTTTTTTGCCATTACCACTGCGGCAAACGTTGCAAACACGTATAACTACACCCCCACCCACACAGTAATTATCGGTACACTCATCTTTATATTTATTGTTATTTTGGGTATAAAGATGCATACTCCAAAATACAACCTGATAACAAAAATTGTCTCTCGCACATTTATGGGTACATTTTTTTCCTGTCTTATGTGTTTGTTTTACTTTACGTCCATTTTTGCAGATGCGGGCGTAAGACCTGACTTCTGGAATCAGTCGCGCGGCTACCGTAACTATGGCTTTGTTTTCAGTTTTTTCTGTAATACGAAGTATTTATTTATGACCGAGCCCAGTGGCTACGATGCAAATTCTGTTGGCGACTATGTTTCAAGCACTGTAGATAAGGACGAAACAAACGTTATAAAGCCTACGGGTAACGAACCAAATATTATCTGTATAATGAACGAATCTCTCTCCGATTTAAGTGTTTTGGGTGAATTTACCACTAATCAGGACTATATGCCATTTATGCGAAATCTTACCGAAAACACCGTTAAAGGCAATCTTTATGTGCCTGTTATAGGTGCGGGTACGTCTAATACAGAATTTGAATTTTTAACTGGTCATACGACGGCATTCTTACCATCAGGCAGTAACGCATATATGCTTTATGTTAAAAATCCCCTTGCATCACTTGTTTCCACGCTTGAGGGTCAAGGTTATTCCTCATGGGCATTTCATCCATATTATTCAAGTGGATGGAACAGGGTTAGTGTTTATGAAAACTTGGGCTTTAACTCTTTTGCTTTTCTTGAAAATCTTATAGACGTATCAATCCTTAACGATTATGTTCAGAACGGCAGCGATGCCGACTATCTGCAGTCGCTTGTTGATACCTACTACCCCGACCGTAATAATATGCTTACTCGTCAATATGTAAGTGACAGCTACAACTATGATGTTATTATAGAAAACTACGAAAATCGCGATAAATCACAGCCTTATTTTGCATTTAACGTAACTATGCAAAATCACGGCGGATATTCAAAGGGTGCATCAAATTTTGACGAATGCATACAAATTACATCTACTGCCACCTATTACAATAAAGCAAGCAAATATTTATCACTCGTAAAAGCAAGCGACGATGCCTTTAAAGGTCTTGTTGAATATTTTTCCAATGTGGATGAACCAACCGTTATTTGTATGTTTGGTGACCATCAGCCATCAATTGAAACCGATTTTATCGCATCATTGCTTGGTGTTAACAATATTAATAGCCTTACAATCGAGCAGGAACAAGCTCGCCACATTACACCCTTCTATATCTGGGCTAACTACGATATAGAAGAAAAAGAAATTGATAAGTTAAGCGCAAACTATCTTTCTTCTTATGTGCTTGATATCGCAGACGTTAAGCTTACCGAGTATAACAAATATCTGCTTAAGCTTTCCGAAACACTTCCTGTAATTGATACCGTGGGTTACATTGATTCAAACAATAACTATTACAAGTGGAGCGATAAAAGCGAACACTCACAAATTCTCAGCGAATACGAAAAAATTCAGTATAACAACATTTTCGATTCCAAACATAAGGACAACAACATTTTCTTCCTTGAAGGGTACACGATGCCCGAAACTCTTGAGGAGACCTCTGAGGAAACTGAACAATGATAAACACCACACTTTGTCATATTGAAAAAGACGGCAAGTATTTGATGCTTCACCGTATAAAAAAAGAAAACGACTTAAATCAGGATAAATGGATTGGTATCGGCGGCAAGTTCGAAGACCGCGAGAGCCCCGAGCAATGCAATCGACGTGAAGCATTTGAGGAAACAGGGCTGACCCTTGGTAAATGCGAATACCGCGGAATTGTTACCTTTGTGTCTGATAAGTGGGCAACAGAATATATGCACATTTTTACCTGTACCGATTTTCAGGGCACAATAAAAGAATGTGACGAGGGTGTGCTCGAATGGGTAGATAAGCAAGATGTTTATAATCTTCCTTTGTGGGAGGGTGATAAAATATTCTTAAAGTTAATCGAAAACCACGACACCCCTTTCTTTTCACTTAGACTTGAATATCAAGGTGAAACGCTTGCAAGTGCAATTCTTAACGACGAGGTATTAATATGAAAATCTGTATATACGGCGCATCATCAAATGCTATTGATAAATCTTTTCTTGAAGCGGGAGAACAATTGGGTAAAGCAATTGCTAAGGGTAATCACTCGGTCGTATTTGGTGGTGGTGCGGCTGGTCTTATGGGTGCGGTAGCGCGCGGCGCGCACAGCGAAAACGGTAAAATTATTGGCATCTGCCCATCATTTTTTGATGTTGACGGCGCACTGTTTACAGAATGCACCGAAATGATTTACACCGAAACAATGCGTGAGCGAAAACAACTGCTTGACGAAATGTCCGACGCATTTGTTATCACACCGGGAGGCATTGGCACCTTTGATGAATTTTTTGAAATTTATACTCTAAGACAACTTGCTGTTCATAAAAAGGCAATTGCAATATTTAACACAAACGGCTATTACGACCCGCTTGTTGATATGCTTAACAACGCAATAGATAAATCATTTATGCCAGCTACAAATATGGACTTATTATTTATTTCGGACAACCCCGATGAAATAATCAGATATATCGAAAGCTATAACCCCGCTGACTATAACGCGGCAGAATTTAAGTTTATAAAATAAGTAAAGGCTATGCTTTAAGCATAGCCTTTTTTGTGGGGAACGGTCTGTGTATACCGTTCCGTTTTTATTTGTAGCAAATATAAAAAATATCCCTAATTTCCTTATTTCCAAGTTCGATAATACTTTTAACCGTTCTCTGTCCGTTAAATGTGCAAAGGTCGGTAAGCTTTTGAATATTGTCCTTACTTATTCCAAACTCATTTAAGCTTGTCGGCATACCGATTGACTTAAAAAACTGCGCCATAGCCTCGATTCCTGCCTCTGCCGCCTTTTTATCATCGGTTTCGTTTATGTCCCATACACGACGGGCAAACTGCGCAAAACGAGGAATATTATGCATATAAACATATCTCGCCCACGCGGGAAATAACACCGCAAGTCCTGCGCCGTGCGCCACATTGTCATATTCACCGCTTACAGCATGCTCGAGCTGATGTACAGGCAAAGCGTTTATTCGTCCGCAACCCGTAAGATTATTATGCGAAAGACTTGATGCCCACATAATATTAGCTCTGGCCTCATAATCATACGGATTTTTCATAACAACACTTGCCGAATTTATAACCGCACGCAAAATACTTTCTGCAATTTGGTCGGTAACGTCTGTCGGTTCACACGGGGTAAAATATCGTTCGATTGTGTGCGCCATTATATCGGTTATGCCGCAAGCCGTCTGATAAGGACTTACAGTATAGGTAAGCTCTGGATTGCATATCGCAAAAAGCGGACGTATAAGGTCACTTGCAAGTCCACGCTTCATATTAAGTGATAAGTCACTTACCACCGCCGACCAGCTCATCTCACTACCAGCTGCCGCAATTGTAAGCACACAACCCACGGGTAAAGCCAATTTCGGTTTTTCATTTCCCGTTACAAAATCCCAGACATCACAGTTACTGACAGCGCCAAGTGCTGTGTATTTGGCAGCATCTATAACGCTACCGCCACCAACCGCGAGAATCAACTCCGCTTTTGTTTCTTTAGCAATTTTTATTGCATCACGAACGAATTCAATTTTGGGATTTGGCTCTACACCGCCCATTTCTACCACACCAATATTATATTTGCCAAGCGATGACATAATCTCATCATAAAGACCGCTTTGCTTAATGCTACTTTTACCGTATTGCAGCATTATTTTTGTGTAGCCGTAATCGCTAATTATTTTACCGACATCACTTTGTTTTCCTTTACCAAAGAACACCTTTGTGGGTGTGTAATATTCAAAATCAAGCATTATCTTTTCCTCTCTTACAAAATCACGCCTAAGGTTTTCCTTAGGCGTGAAATGTAATTTAAAATTATTCAGCAGCTTCTTCTGCTACTTCTTCCACAGGTGCTTCTGCAACAGCTTCTTCGGTTGTTGCTACAACCTCGTCTTCAGCAACTGCTTCTTCTACTGCGGGTTCATCATCAAGAAGAACGCGGATAGAAAGGCTAACGCGCTTTTTCTCAAGGTCAACAGCAGTAATCTTTGCTTCTACCTCTTGTCCAATGCTAAGCTCATCCTGCGGCTTTGCAACATGCTTATTAGCAATCTGCGAGATATGAATAAGACCGTCTACACCGGGGATAATTCTTGCAAATGCGCCGTATGTAGTCATGCTAACAATCTTAACTGTAACAACATCATCAACATTGTAGTTGTTCTGGAAGATTGTCCAAGGATTGTCCTCTGCTTTTTTATAGCCCAAAGAAATCTTTTTCTTTTCAGTATCAAGAGCCTTAACATAAACTTCGATCTCGTCGCCTACTGATACTACCTCAGCAGGATTCTTGATACGGTTCCATGAAAGTTCAGAAATGTGAACCATTCCGTCAACACCGCCGATGTCAACAAACGCGCCGTAGCTTGTAAGTGACTTAACAGTACCTGTGATGCGGTCACCAACTGCAATAGATTCCCATACCTTTTCTTCAGCCTCACGGCGAGCCTCGCGAAGCACGCTGCGGATAGAGCCTACCGCTCTGCGACCGCGACCGATTTCAATAATTCTGAAATCAACTTCAGTGCCCTTTAACTCTTCAAGAGAATCGTTTCTTGAAGCAGTAGCCTGAGACGCAGGGATAAATATGCGAACATTGTTTGAGTACACTACAACGCCACCCTTGATTACATCGCGAACAACGCCGTGAAGCACTTCGCCCGAATCTTTGGCGGCAACTATATTGTCCCAACCGGCAATAGCATCATAACGACGCTTTGAAAGCATTGCGGTTCCTTCCTGATCGCTGATCTTCATAATGATAAGATTTAACTTATCATCTACCTTTACTTCGCTTAACAGATCAACAGGCTCTGATGAATACTCATCAGCGGTAACATAACCTGTTACACCTCTGCCTATGTCTACAGTGATTTCAGATGTGTTTACTGCAACAACAGTACCGCATACCTTCTGCTCGCCTGTAAGGCTGTTGAGCGAAGCCTCAAATGCTTCCTCATCTGTCATTTCCTCGAAGCTTTTTTGAACAGTTTCAATTCCCTCCATCTGTTCATCAACCGGTTGTAAAATTTCCGACATGGTTTGAATAACCTCCTTTATAATACCCGCAGGTGTAGATGCACCCGCGACAACGCCAACCTTATTTGCTTTTAAAAACCACTCCGCTTGTAATTCGACGGCAGTTTCTATCAAATGGGTATTTTGACAAAGAGCCACACACACGTCATAAAGCTTGACGGTGTTAGAGCTGTGCCTTCCTCCGATTACAACCATTACATCATTGGCAGCGGCAAGCTCTTGTGCCTCGGTTTGTCTAGTCGACGTAGCGTTACATATTGTATCAAATATTTTTGCATTTGTACATACTTTTTTTAAAATTTCTTGGCACAAAATCCATTTTTTTTCGTTAAAAGTGGTTTGAGCGACCACAGTTACGGGTTTTTGCTTTAAATCGGGATTATCCAGAAGCAAGTTTTCGAGTTCTTTATCATCAGAAAAAACCAAACACTCACAATTTGCATGCCCCATAATACCAATAACCTCTTGATGCTGCT
>JAZSBS010000069.1:0-12222 GCA_045602525.1 Acutalibacteraceae bacterium | reverse complement strand
CATATATTGAAAGATTGCTGAAAAATCATTTCCGCCGCCACCAACCGGTTTTATCGCCATAAGTTCTTCAATACTGCCAAACGGAACAGGCTCGGTGACGTATCCCTCGGTAAAGCTTAAAATTCCTTCCAATTTCCCATTAAATTGGTCTATTGCAGAACAAATTTCAGCATAGGCTGAATCTATTGCTTTATCGGATATAGAGCCGGAGGTATCGATTAAAAACCATATGTTTTTAATCTTTTCATCTTTTTCGTTAAAATCGGGCAAGAAAAAGGGGCTATCATCAAAACGGCGGTCAGGCGGCGAAAAAGAATAATCGTTTATTTCTTCTTGAATAAACTCGTTAAGAATTGTGCGCCAATCTATCTCGGATTTGTTTATACGTTTCAGAAGGCGCTTTGCCATCATAGGTCCTCCACCAAAGGTTTTGGTAGATTTGCGAATAGATATGATTTCAGTAGCGGCTCTTAACCATTGGTCCCATTCTTCTTTCTCAAATTCATCGAGGTTGTCTTTATCCCATTTTGAATGGTCATCCCAATATTCTCCTCCACACGTAATTCGTTTTTTAGAGCCTTCAGGCATAGGCGGTAGCATTTCATAAACCTGTTCGGCGGTATATTCAAAACCTTCCGTGCCATCAGGTGCTTTATGCATACTGATACCATATTTTTTAAGAGTTATGCTCTTTTCATCCATATTATTAGAAAGAAGTATATTGGAATTTACAACAATATCACAAGCTATATTAAACCTTTCCGGCTCAAAGTTTTGTCCTCGCAAACAATGCCTTAATGCAACGTGCATTATTTCGTGCATTAGAATAAAATCCAGTTCGCTATCACTTAATGAATCTAAAAATTCAGGGGAAAAACAAATCTTTTTTCCATTTGTATAGGCAGTTTCACACTCCGAATCAAGACCGAATTTAATGTGCATAAGCAGCATACCAAAAAAGCCGTTATTACATAAAAGACGCAATCTTGATATTAAAATCCGCTTTACATATGCTTTTACCTTATTTTCAGACAGTTCCATTTAAAAGTCTCCCTTTGCTTGACAGCCATTTTGAGAATTCGGGTATTTTCAGCAGTTTTTCTTTATAATCCTTTTCAATATAAAGATAATCCTTTAAAAGCATTGCCGAATAATCGGGTGGAAGTTTATCGGCATAGCATATAGAATTTGCTATTTTGTTTATATTGTTTTTATGTTCCCTCGCATAAGAAACCATAGCTGAGGTCAATGCGTAAAGCACATCAGGCGATGTTGGAACCGGCGGCATTTTACCGTCGAAAATATCCTTTATATTAGGCAACTGCGAATACACTTTTGCCCAGGTGCGAAATTCTATAGCAACACCGCTGCCGACAAGTCCTGAAATAAGCGGATACATTTTATCCAAATCGCTGTTTACGTTATTAAGTAAATTACTTACCATTTCCCAAGAACGAGGCGTTGCAAAAGCTAAATCTTCATTTGAGGCATTAAATCCCATAAGATAATCTTGCCTGAAAGATAAAAATCCTATAACCTTATCGTTAATTCCGCTTTTAATTGCCCATTCCTTCCATGATTTGAAACTGCCTTCAACCTCTATATGCATAAGTCGGTTAGCGAGAGCTTTGGGCATTTTAAAGGCTACGGATTTATCGGTTGTTCGGTTACCGGCAGCAATAACAATACAGTTTTCGGGCAATTTATGTTCGCCGACTACACGGTCAAGGGTTATTTGATAAGCTGCCGCTTGTACAGATTGGGGTGCGGCAGAAATCTCGTCAAGGAATAAAATATTTACTAAATCCTCGCTTGGATCCATTTGGAAAATTTGAGGTTTAAGCCATACAGCGAGTGTCTTGTCGGCATTAGCGGTAGGTATGCCGCGCAAATCAATGGGGTTAAAAAGCAAAAGTCGCACATCGGTTACGCTAACCCTTTTTTTCGTGTCGTTTTCAATTTCTTTGGCAATTTGGCGCACCGCCTGTGATTTACCAACACCTGGCGGTCCCCATAACATTACAGATGGCAAAACTTTAATAGGAAGATTTTTATTTATTACCGTACTGTATGCTTCGGATAACAGTTCGACTGTTTTGCCGATATTTAGACTCGGCATATTGGATGATTTAACCGTACTCATTTTGTTACCCCCAATTTTTCGTCAATAGTATAAAGCCGTTTTTTTGTTGCTTCTATAATATCATCGTAATCTTCTTTTTTGCTGAGCTCGGTTTTGATGGCATCCTCTCTAACAAGAAGTTGCTCATAACCTTGCTCTAATTTTTCAAGATATTTATCGAATCTTTCGAAAAAATTATCAATTCTAATCAAACCGCCAAATTCCTTATCGCCAAGTTCAACATAGTATCTTCCGTTTTTTTGCAGCCAAACAAACGGTTTGGTTGATGCCATATTTGACGGCAAAACTATATCGAAACCTTGGTAATTCATTAAAATTGTTTCATTTGGAATTAAAATATTATTGGAAATTGCCGTAAAGAGTTTTTCACGAATTTCTTTGCGTTCTTCTTTTTCGTATTTGCGGTAATTCTCTTTAAAAACTGCAATATCCAACTTACATTTTTCAATCAATTCGTTCTGTCGTATGATTTTTGCCGGATTTTCAATAAGTTCCTTTTGCAGTTTTACTCTCATTTCTTCCGCTTTTCGTTTAAGTGTTTGATAACGCGTAAGGGTATTTGCTGTTTCAACTCGTTCTTTTATAAGCGGATTACCCACAGCAAGTGCCTTCACTTCGGCATAATCAAGAACCGTGTTTTCAATATCGCCACTGCTGCGTTCTTTTAAAGAACCTGAAAGAAGTTCCGTAATAAAACGCTGCTTGGTTTCGAGCAATTGCCAAGAATAGGCATCAAAACTTCCTTCGGTGATATATCGGTATATATAAACTTTCGAGTTCTCGTTTCCCTGTCGCAAAATTCTTCCCTCCCGCTGAGTCATATCAGCAGGTCGCCACGGAACATCAAGATGATGAAGGGCAATAAGTTTATTTTGAACATTAACACCCAGTCCGAGTTTAAAAGTTGAACCAAGCAAAACCCTTATTTCGCCGCGAATAACTTTGCCGAACAGCTTAGAACGCTGTGTTTCGGTATTAGCTGAATGAACGAAAGCAATTTCACTTTCGGGAATACCCATTGTAATGAGCAAACGGTTTAATTCGTCATAAACATTAAAGTCTTTTTTTGGTGTTGATGTGTCGCAAAAAACCAGTTGGGCGCTTCTTTGCTTTTGAGTTCTAAGGTAAATATCAAAAACATTCTCAGCACAACGGGCAACCTTAGATTGAAAGGTGAAGGGCGTTGTCGGCTCTACAAGTCGGATATCTAATGCTGCCTTTCGGCCGTCGGTAGTTATTTTAAGCATATTGTCTTCGCTACGGCTAACAATACCGTTTCTAACATTATCGGCACGGGTGGAAATAAGGTCTAAATAGTCCTTTAACTCGGACGTTTTTGAAACAACGGCATCTGTTCTGCCGTCAAACACAGGAATACTGTCGCCGACATCCATTTGGTGAAAATCAGCAATTTCAGCGAGTAAGGAAGTAAGTTCAGTTAAATTATGAAATTTTGAAAAACGTGTAGCTAAGCGGTAAGAACTTGTATCAACATCTATTTCAAATTCGGTACTGCGCTCGGCAAACATACCAATCCAACTATCAAAGCTTTGTAAATCAAGCATTGTCAATGTTCCGCTTTGCAAGTATTTCTGAAAAATATATGCATCTGTTATAGAGTTGGTTATGGGGGTTCCTGTTGCCATAACTACGCCGCCGCCATTGTTTTGTTTTTGGACGATATTAACCTTATCAAGCATAACCTGACATTTTTTTGAACCCGAAGAACTAATACCAAGCACTTTATCGGCCTTTGTTTCAATCGGCACATTTTTGAAATTATGGGCTTCGTCAACGAAAAGACGGGTTATGCCGAGTTCATCAAAATATATAGGTTCTTCTACTTCCAAAGCTACAACAAGTTCGCTTAACCTTTTACTGATTGCTTCTTTTTTCTTTTTGAGTTTTGCTGTTAACTTTTCTGAATCTTTGGCAAGTTTATCGATTTTTTCTTTAATCTCGGTGAGTTCCTGTATATAGTAATCTTTGGACACAGGTATTTGCTCAAAACAGCTATATGCCATTATTACTCCGTCGTAAAACCCATCACGAATTTTTTCGAGCACGGTATCTCTCTTGGCGGGAGTGAAACTCTTTGGCTCAACACAAAGCAAATTTGCCTTTGGATACATTGCTTTGAATATATCGTGCCATTGACCGACAATATTGTTCGGCACAACATAAAGGTTTTTTTGGGATAAGCCCATTCTTTTAAGTTCCATACCGGCGGCTACCATAATATATGTTTTGCCGCTACCGACATCGTGTGCAAGAAGAGTGTTTGGCGAAAACAGAATTCTTGCAACAGCGTTTTTTTGATAATCAAATAGCTCTATGGATTTAGACATTGTAGGAAAATTCAAAAAGGAGCCATCAAAAATTCGACATCTTACACCGCTGAATTGATTTTCAAAAATTTGTAAAAGCATTTCTTTGCGACTTGAATCTTTCCATACCCAACGCTGAAATTCCTTTATTAGCTTTTGTTGTTTTTCAATGGCAATAACAGTTTCATTATGATTTATCACGCGCTTCTTACCGGAAGCATTGGTAAGGCAGGTTATTTCATCGGTAACGGCAACTGATTTCATATTTAAAGTTCTTTCAAGAATATAAAGTGCTTGTAATCTGGTTGTGCCGTATGTGTTTGTAGAAGCAACATTATTCCAATACCAACTTTTGTTAGGTATTTCCCAAGTTCCTGTTATTTCGTCGTGTTTGGTGCCGCTAAATCCGCCTTTAAGTTTTAATATATGGGTTATAAAATCATCTATAACTCTCACCGGCACCCACGGAGAACCAAGCGTTATATAAATATCATTTTCACTCACTGCTTCAGGTATGAGCTTATCAAGTGCATTAACATTTATTTCAAAATAACCTTTATATTTTGTGTTGGCGGCAACTGCGCTTTTCCATTTCTTAACAAGATTGCCCGAAAGATATTCCTCCGCCGTTTCCCATCCTTTATAAAAACATTCATTCCAGGTGTCAGGATTTTGATATATTGAACCCCTGAGTGCACAAATAACAGTTTTATAATCCTCGCCTGTAATTGAAGAAATATATTCGATATCAACCTTTCCCAAATTTGAAAGCGATAATATGAGTCCATCAGAAATGCTTTCGGCGTGAACGCCTTCTGTTCGGGGGTCAGCATCAAATACATTTTCCCAATCAAGCGGCAAATCCATAGAAGTAACTTCTTCTATATGCTGTTGTTGTTTTTGCCTTTCTTCTTGCCTTTTTCTTGCCGCTTCAAGTTCTTTTTTTCGTTTTTCTTCCTCTTTCTCTTTTGCGGCTATTTTTGCTCTCTCCTTTGATAACTGCACTATTAGCTCTGATATTTCTTCAGATGTAATCTTGCTTTCATCAATATCTACGCCAGCCAACAAATCGCCAAAAATGCTCTTTTTAAACATATCCCAAACTTTAGAAACGGTGCTTTTTTTCATCTTTTGAACTCCTTTTTTATTTTCATATATGCATTTTAACAAAGGCAATGTACTGAGTTAGGTACATTGCCTTTCAAAATATTTAATTCTAAGCGTAAAAGCCTATTTTTATTACTTTTTCTTGTGTTTGTGTTTTAGGCGTTTCAATATCTTCTGCAGTAATAGTTATAAGGTCCTTGTCGGCAATACTGTCGAAATCCATTTTTATAAGCCTGTTAGCCTGTGCCATTTTAGCCTTTTCAATTATATTTCGCGCAAATCTGCCGTTGCCGAAATCGTTTTGCTCTTTGGCTGATTCAAACACACCTTCAAGTTTATTTTTTGCAACATCTGATAAAACAAGTTTTTTCTCAGCTGCTATCAACTCTGCAATATCGCATAATTCCTTTGCTGAATAATCATCAAAGGGAATATGAAATGCTATACGGGAACGAAGACCGGGGTTTTTATTCAGAAATCCATCCATTTTATCGGGATAACCTGCAAAAATCACAACGGTATCCTTGCGGTTATTTTCCATTTCCTGAACAATGGTGTTTATTGCCTCATCGCCGAAAAGTCCATCGCGGTCATCAACTAAAGAATAGGCTTCATCAATAAAGAGTACGCCACCCTTAGCACGCTTGAATGCCGATTTAACAAGCGGAGCAGTTGAACCTACATATTTACCCACAAGGTCAGCGCGGCCAACTTCATACATATCGCCATTGGTAAGCAGTCCGTTTTCTTTCATAATCTGCGCGAAAAGTCGGGCAACGGTAGTTTTCGCTGTACCGGGGTTTCCTGTGAATACCATATGCATTGATGGGCGTTCTGCCACCATACCTCTATCAGCAAACAGCTTTTGCGCCTTATAAAAATTCAGCGCATTATTCATAACCTCTTTTGCAGATTCAAGACCGATAAGCTCTTGCAGTTTATCGTACGCACTGCCTTTGGGTGCCGAATTTTTAATTTTTGCCTTTACGGTTTCGGCGGTTTTGTATTGCGGATAAATCTCGTTTCGCAACTTCTTATCATACCACTCATCAAATATACGGTTAAGCTCGGCAGCTGTATATCCGATGGCTTCATCTTTAACCGCGGCTGTCAGTTTTTTATCTGACCTTATTTTATTGTTTTTGGCTTTGTTTTTAAGATACGTTGTCGCTCTTTCGCCAAACACAACATCTTCATATAATTCTATAAAAGCGGTTGTTCCCCAGTTCATTAAAAATTCTTCTTTGGCTTTATTTGCGTTTCTTGGCAGACAAATTACTGTTAAAACCTTATTTTTGTATTTATTTGCAACCTCACAAATAGCGGCAATAACATCGGTACCACGACGGCCGAATTCACCGTCTGTCACTTCTTCACTCGTGTAACGAATAACTACCGCACCGCCCTCACTGCTTCTGTAAAGCGTGTCAAACGTAGCACCGGGGAAACGGCTTTGCTCATCATAGTCAACAAAGGAATATCTTCTGTTTTTTATGCGCCCTGTAATATACAAAGCCGAAAGCAAGGTTTTATATATCGTTTTTCTTACGTCGCGGTCATCGGTTTTAAGCATATAATGAACAGGATGTCCCTGGGGCTTACCTGCCGCGTCTATACTGTATATTCGCTCAATTTCCGGTCCTAACGTTTCTCCAAAAAGGAAATCATCGCAGACCATTTTGGCTGTTTCCGATGTCATCTCCGAAGAAAGTATTGCCTCGCCGAATTCAGACCCCGTATGACGAGAACTCAAATCACTAATTTCAAAAGCATCTAAAACCTCGTCTTCATCGCGTATGTAATCATTTCGGTCTGCGCCTACAAGTAAAGCATTAAAAGCGGTAAAGGTAACTTCTTCGATTCTATAACTTTCAATTTCAAAGGGTAATAGCTTTATATACTTTGCAAGTAAACAATTAATGTCACCGGATTCTTTTGTTACTGCCGCAAAGGTAGCGTTACGTTCTCTTACCACAACGGTAAATATCATATTTTGCTGTCCGCTTTTTTGAAATAGATTTTCGCTCTTCTCAGAAAGGTCGGTTGACAGTGACCGACGCTCTTCGCGACTCATCTCTTTAATCTCACCGTTAATATTTTTTCTCACAGCTTCAATCTTATAAAATACCATATTTTTACCCCCATCTTTTTTCAACACTATAATACCATTTTTAATGCACTGTTTTTGGTGCATAAAATAAAGCGGAGTGAAAAAATCACTCCGCTTTATTTGTTGTATCGATTATAATGCTTGATATTGCCTTGCCAAAGCTTTCGGCGTCGGTATGTATTTGGAAAGGATCTCCCTCACGAATTTTTAATGTGCGTCTAATTTCCTTAGGAATTACAATTCTTCCCAAATCGTCTACCCGACGAACAATTCCTGTAGCCTTCATAATTTTTCTATCTCCTTTACAGACATCTCGTAGGGGGCGGCGCCTTCGACGCCCCGCAAGGACATCTTCCGTAAACGCTGGGCGGGCTGTCGTGGGCGCCAGCCCCTACAATAATTTTACAAAGTACGCTGTTAGTATCTGTAAAAGACAGGAGATTATACCGTACAAAGCAAAAACTCCTCTGCAATAAACAGAGGAGTTTTTCTTATTCGACATTATTTTAGTCATCAATACTATCACAATATTCCGCTGTAAGTTTCACGCCAATTTTATGTTCTTTTAATAGTTCCAAATCATTAGGAGAAAAAACCAGTTCTAAAGGATAGCCTGCAAAAAAGCCCAAAGCTTCCGCCATGCTATCTCCTACCAAAAATTTCACGCCAAGCTGTATGCTTACGCTATATTCTTCCAAGAGGCTTTTTATAAGTAATGAGTTATCCGAAATCCACCGTAAAGCTTTCTTAAGTCCTTCATCATCTTCGGCCTTTGCGCAAAACGGATAAAGTCTGACACCATAATAACCCAGTTCTTCCATCGATTCACAAATTCCTGCATACTCCTCCTCGTTACACTTAAAAAGTTTTTCTCTAAGCGCATCATCAAAGCGAGTCCGTTTTTCGTCCTCGATGTCAGGAATCTCAAAAAGCAATACCACTTCCAATTTTGTCATTGTCGTTCCTCCAAAATTCAACTTTATCTTTCGACATTCGTATTGTACCATTCGGCTTGTACCTAATTGGGTACAACAAAGACTTTACTATAAAAATTATATCGGTTTTTATCCTATAAATCAACTATTACCTCCAAGAAAGCGGAGCGAAATCGCTCCGCTTTTGCTTATCCATTGTATCTTTCTACCACACTATGTATCGCCATATAAAATCGGTCGATTGGTGTCAATGTTGTCAGCAAGGGGTCGCTCTCTCTTATCCTCATCGTGCGGCGAATTTCTTTAGGGATAACAACACGACCAAGGTCGTCTATACGACGTACAATTCCAGTGGCTTTCATAATTATATAAAATCTCCTTGTCTCACAAATTTGTACTGTTAGTATCTGTAAAACAAGGAGATTTATACTGTGTATTAAATTTTATTCCTCTACAAAACGAATTTTATTTTCTTTGGCATATTCTATTGCACAACTTTCTTTGGGAGCATGAAGGGAGCATGAGAAATACTTGTATTTATCTGCTGTGTATGTTTTCCCAAACAAATACTTGCCGATTTGTGTTACACTTTTAGGTATATGTAATTCTTTTAGGCAACAGTTATGAAAAACTTCGTTTCCTATGTGAGTCAATCCCTCAGAAACACAAACTGTTTTTAGCCTATCACACATCCCAAATGCACCGTCACCGATTGATTTCACACTTCCAGGTATTGTTACAGTTTCAATTTTAAGGCTACAACAAAAGGCGCCCGCAGCGATAGCAACAACACCATCTGGAATTACAATTTCTTTACGCTCTCTAACATACGGGCAGTACGCATATAACACATTATCCATAATAACAAAGCCATCTGCGTCAGATAGAGCATCACAACCACGAAAAGCACTACCACCAACACATTTCACGCTGTCAGGAATGTTAATTGTTTGTAGATTCAAACATGCAAAAAAAGCATAATCGCCTATTGCTGTTACGCTATTCGGAATTTTTATTTTTTTAAGTTGTCCGCAGCCGTGAAAAGTATTCGATGGTATCATTTCAAGATTTGCTGAAAGTTTTACCTCTTCAAGAGAAACACAATCCTCAAAAACACTTCCGCCAAATTGTTTCACATTATCTGTCATTATTACGGTTTTGAGTTTTTTGCATTTTTCAAAAGCACCGCCATTTATTCTCTCTACACTATCAGACACCACTATCTCCTCAAGCTTTCGAGAACCCGAAAATGCATCCATACTAATTTCAATTACACCGTCAGGAATTTTAACGCTTGTTTCCTTTCCACAATAATCATATAATACGTTTCTGAAAATTACAAAGCCATCCTTATCGGCAAGCTTATGACATTTCGCAAAAGCCCCATTTCCTATTTTTAATACGCTATCGGGGATTTCAATACTTTTTAATGAGCGGCATCCTTCAAATGCACCTGCACCGATAGATTTTACTGTTTTGGGTATGTTTATTGTTTTGAGTTTTGAAAAACCCGAAAAAACAAAATCGTCAATAGCTGTAATACCTTCGGGAAAGGTAAGAGAAAGTATTTCTTTCTTATTTGGGAATGCCAAACTTCCTATTTCGGTAACTCCCTCGGGAATAACAATGTTTATATCTGTTCCGTTATATTTTTTTAATCTACCTTTTTCTATTACAAAATCACTATTCAACATTTTAAAACCTCCAATTTGGTTTGATTTATTATATCATAACCACATTATATAATCAACTACGTACCAAATCGGGTGCAAAAGAATAAGCGAGATAAAACTATCTCGCTTTATATCTTTCCACCACACTATGTATCGCCCAAGAAAATTAATTAAAAATGTCAATGAACTTTGTAACAGGTGTTATTTGTACGTTGATTTTAAATATGATATTGAAGTATTTCTTTTTCAACAAAGTTGCTGGCTGCCGACACAAATTCTTGCACTTGTGCAACAACTTGAAGAATTGTAGTTTCCTTATCTATCTTAATAGTTTTGAAAAGCAATTTCATAATATTGTCGGTAAGATGAGAGTTATAGCATTTTTCCGTTCCCTTAGGCGCATATTTAAGCCATTGCTGTTTTGCTTTTTGAGCGACACTTTTTCTATATTCGTTTGCTTCAATTGCGTTTTGTTGAAAATCCTCTCTTAAACCTTTAATATCATTGTTTGACAGATATGGATTTAAGTGATAATCCAAACGAATTTCTAACAATCCATTTTCTTCGTCCCATTCGAATTCGAAATGTAATTCATAGCAATTTCTAAAGTTTTGTTTCTCATCTGTTATGCTGCAACCCTTCCACATACTGTTTAATAGGAATAAAGCGGAATATGTAAAGGTGCTTTTGGTTTTTTTAAAACTTCCCCAATAATCACACATTTCACTGGGTAATTGCTTAAACGCAGGAACCATTCTAAGTGCATCAAAAAGACCTATTGCTCCTCCCCAATACCTTGTTTTTACAGCATCACACCATTTATCATTGAGGTTTATAGGTTTGGACTTTAAACTGTCTATTCTTCTTTTAAAATGCTTAACCAGTAATTCCATTTCCTCAGTTTCAAAATTTTCTGCCGGTAGACATTCACCAATTTTCAACCAACTTATCGACTCAAATTCAGAACACGCTGCCTTTGTACCGAGAAGGGTTAAATAATAAAATTTATTCAAAGCATTAGAACTGACCCCTAATTTTTGTTTCACACCTTCCTTGCAATCAAAATAGCGTTGAGTTTGATTTGTGCCTTCACCTGAGTGAACCTTAACCTCTATCATAGCAAAGTTATCATCATTGAACACAATAATATCCGGTACATTTCTTTTTCCTTCACCCAAATCATAGCTGGTTCTTGTCACAAATTTAAGGTTGCTTTTTTCTTTGCCAAATAATAGTTTTGAAAAATTTTTATAAAACTCACCAGAATTTTCAAAAAGGTACTGTAATAGATTTGTATAACTATCCTCATGGGCAAACAAAATATCGAAAATATCCCATTCTTTAGTATTCATAACTTTCTCCTTATTTATATTTTCCCTCTGCTGCTTTGAGATTTTCTTTTATTCTTTCTCTAAGCGCGGCGGGTTTTGTAATTTCAACATAATTTATATACTGCATTGCCCAGTGTTCCATAGCGTTGGGGCTGGCTTTTAGTATTACTGTTATATGTTTTTCATCAAGTTCGGATATTCTTATATCCTTTCCGAACCAATCAACAATTTGGTCGGTAATGCCCTTGTGGGCAATAAACTCAATATTCTCAACCATATCGGTATACATATACGGAAGAGAGGAAGCCAAGACTTTATAGTTTATTCCGCTTTCAAAGCCTTTAAGGCTTGTAATGGGTGTTGCCGCTTCTTCTACCACAACCATATTAGTTATATGGTCAACGCGGTAGAAGGTCAAATTTTTAAAGTGCTCGTTATACGACATTAGATAATAACGCTGATTATGAAGTATCAACTGATAGGGTGTAACTCTGGTAGTGCTGCTTTTATGCAACTTCTTATCTATGCCATATTTATTATAATCGAATTTAAGCTGAACTCTGCGTTCAATTGCATCGTCAACAAGCTCGATATTA
>JAZSBS010000068.1:0-8049 GCA_045602525.1 Acutalibacteraceae bacterium | reverse complement strand
AGCGGGTGACCTTGGCTGTAATATGAGCTTTGCTCTCAAAGGCACAATGTCAATATTTTGGACACAGTTTATGGGTATGGACCTTTGGTATGCATTATTGCTTATCGTGGTTCAGGTGTGGGATGCTATCAATGATCCGCTGATTGGTTCTATTGTAGACGCAGATAAACATAAGTACAAAAGAAATAAATTCCTTACATATATCTGGGCAGGTTCTATAGGACTGATTATAGGCGGCGCATGTTGTTTCTTACCTTTCCCAAATGCACCTACCTTTGCAAAGGCAATAATCTTTATTGCAGGATATGTTGTTTGGGATGCTTTCTACACCGTAGCTAATGTTCCTTATGGTTCGCTGTTATCACTTATTTCAAACGATGTAAAAGACCGAGCATCTCTTTCCGCTTGGCGTTCGGTAGGCTCTATTTTTGGCAATATGCTTCCTATGGTTATTTTACCATTCATCATTTATGACGAAAACGACAACCTCATCGGTGAACGCGTATTTATTGCTGCTCTTATTATGGGCGCGCTTGGCTTTATCTGCTTCCAGTTTATGATCCACAACACTGAAATTCGTGTTGACACAAGCGTTGATGTTAATGAAGATGCGCCTAAATTTAACGTGTTTAAAGCCTTTGGCAACTTTATTAAAAATCGTCCGGCAGTTGGCGCTACTATTGCCGCTATGGGTATGTTTATCGGTATGCAGGGTGCGGCTACCGCAGTTACCGTTATATTCCAATCGTATTACAACAATGTTAAGATTTCAGGTATAGTTCAACTTTTTGCTATGATTCCGATTGTTGTATTTACACCTCTTGCTCGTAAAGCAGTTGCAAAATTCGGTAAAAAAGAACTTGCAACATTTGGTTCTATTTGTTCTATGGTGGCAGGCTTGGGTCTTTTTGTTGTAATGCCCAATAATACAAATCTTGATCTTATGATTTACATAGGATTCCAGCTTGTATTTTCATTAGGTCTTGGTATTTATTCGACTGTTTCATGGGCAATGATGGGTGATGCTATCGACTATAACGAATGGAAAACAGGCACCAGAGAAGAGGGTACCGTTTATTCACTTCACTCATTCTTCCGTAAGCTTGCGCAGGGCCTTGGCCCCTCACTCGTACTTATCATTATGGTAGCGTTAGGTTATGTTGGTGAGAACGAAGGCAATCAGGTATGGCAGGTTGCTGTTAATATGCGTTATCTCGTTGCAGGAACATATATGTTCTCGGCTATTCTTCAGTTTATCGGTCTTGGTCTTGTTTATAATCTTGATAAGAAGACACTTGCAAAGATGAATGCAGACCTTGGTCGTGATGTTGAGGCGGACGATGTTATAGTCTACACTACAGCAGAAGATTCTGACAATTTAGCATAAGCTTTTAAAACGCCCGATTGTCAAAAGATCGGGCGTTTTTGTAATTGTAAAATTCAATATTTATTTACACATTTTTTGCTTTTTATGTTATTATCTAATTATGTCGTATGATTTTATTAAGGAGGTATTTTAGTGAGACAAATTATTAACTTTAATGCAAAGTGGGCTTTTTCAAAGCAAACCACCGAAATTCCCACCGAGATTTATAAAGATTGGAATTTTGTAAATCTTCCGCACACATGGAATGCTATTGATGGTCAGGATGGTGGCAACGATTATTACCGTGGCAAAGGTTATTATGCAAAAGCCTTTAGCAAAATGGATCTTCCCGAAAGTGACCGTTATTATATTGAAATCAAGGGTGCTAATTCATCAGCAGAGCTTTATCTTAACGGTGAAAAGATAGCAAGCCACGATGGCGGTTATTCTACTTGGCGTGTAGATATTACTGACAAGCTGTCCGCCACCAATATTTTAGTTATTGTGGTTGACAACTCGGCCAATGACCGCGTTTATCCACAAATGGCAGATTTTACTTTCTATGGTGGACTTTACCGCGATGTAAATATTATTTGTGTAAGCGAGTCACACTTTGACCTTGATTATTACGGCGGCCCCGGTATAAAGGTAACACCTGCCATTAATGGCAATGCTGCCGATGTTGAGGTTGAGGTTTATATCACAGGTGGCAAAATCGGTCAGGATATTAAATATACTATTTGCGACAAAGAAGGCAACGTAGTAGCAGAAACTGTTGCCAACGACACAAAGGTAAATCTTGCTATCAACAATGTGCACCTCTGGCACGGACGTAAGGATCCATATCTTTACACCGCAAAAGCAGAGCTTGTAGAAGACGGAAAGATACTTGATAACATCAGCACCCGTTTTGGTTGCCGCACATTTAAAATTGACCCCGAGAATGGCTTTATACTAAATGGTGAGGAATATCCTCTTCGCGGCGTATCTCGTCACCAAGATCGTTGGGGTATCGGTAATGCCTTACTCCCTGAGCATCACGCAGAAGATGTTGAACTTATTTGTGAAGTAGGCGCTACCACAATCCGTTTAGCTCACTATCAGCACGACCAGTATTTCTATGACCTTTGCGATGAAAAGGGTCTTGTTATTTGGGCGGAAATACCATACATATCCAAGCATATGCCGACTGCTCGTGAGAACACAATTTCTCAGATGAAGGAGCTTATTACCCAAAATTACAACCATCCTTGTATAGTTGTGTGGGGACTTTCAAATGAGATTGGTATTGGCGGCAGCGATGAAGATTTGCTTGAAAACCATCGTATACTTAACGATATGTGTCACGAAATGGATAAAACCCGCCTTACTACTGTTGCGGCAGTTTCGATGTGCAAAATTGATGATCCATATCTGCAGATTCCCGATGTGGTATCATACAACCATTACTTTGGTTGGTACGGCGGTGAAACTGATATGAATGGTCCTTGGTTTGATAAATTTCACGCAACAAACCCCAACATTCCGATAGGTTGTTCAGAGTACGGTTGTGAAGCGCTTAACTGGCACACATCTAATCCAATGCAGGGTGACTATACCGAAGAGTATCAGGCATATTATCACGAAGAGCTTATAAAACAGTTCTTTAGCCGTAAATATATGTGGGCGACACATGTATGGAATATGTTTGACTTTGGCGCTGACGCTCGTAGCGAAGGCGGCGAAAACGGTCAGAACCATAAAGGTCTTGTAACTATGGACCGCAAGTACAAAAAAGATGCGTTTTATGCATATAAGGCTTGGCTTTCGGACGATCCATTTGTTCATCTTTGCGGTAAGCGTTATGTTGATCGCGTAGAAGATGTTACAAAAGTAACCGTTTATTCAAATCTTCCCGAGGTAGAACTTTTTGCAAACGGCGTATCGGTTGGTAAAAAGGCGGCTGCAGACCACTTCTTCTATTTTGATGTTAAAAATGAAGGTGAGACCGAACTTGTGGCGGTTGCAGGTGAATTTAAGGACAGTGGCAAAATTCGTAAGGTTGAAGTGTTTAACGAGGAATATCGCCTTAAAGAAAAGGGTGCTATTATCAACTGGTTTGATATTGATATGCCCGACGGCTATCTGTCACTTAACGATAAGATGAGTGACGTTCTTGCAACACTTCAGGGCAAAATGCTGTTTATGAGCCTTGCAGGTAAACTTATGGGCGGCAAGGGCAAGGATGGTAAGATGGAAGCAATGGGATTTGAAATAGGTCCCGAAATGATGTCAATGATGGGCGGATTTACAGTACTTCGTCTATTTACCCTTATGGGTGGTATGGCGGATATGAACTTTACCAAAGAGCAACTTCTTGACCTTAACGCAAAACTTAATAAAATTAAGAAACCTAAAGACAAAAAGAAATAATTCTTAACTTTAAGACCGAAAACTGTAAAAAGTTTTCGGTCTTTTATTGCAATATAATTTTTATATGGTAAAATATAGTGCAGTAAATATTGCAAATTAACGGAACAAGAGATGAAATGAAATTGCAATCAAATTCAATTACAAAAAACTTTACAAGTGGCTCTATAGCGCGGCAGATGTTCTTTTTTATGCTGCCTTTTATGCTGTCAAACGCTATGCAGGTGCTTTACAGCACAATAGATATGATTATTGTAGGAAAGTATGTAGGAACGGCCGGCATATCAGCGGTGGGACAGAGCAGTCAGATCGTAAACTTTGCGACAATGGTGTGTCTAGGGTTTTCTAATGCGGGACAGGTTTTACTTGCACAGGCGTTGGGTGCAGGTAAGCGCAAAGAAATGAACAATATTATGGGCACTTTGTTTAGACTTATTATAATTTTATCGGCGGCTTTATCGGTTGCTATTCTTATTTTCAGAAAAGCTATTCTTAATGTTATGAACATACCAATCGAGTCTTATGATATGGCGCTGCAGTATATGGTAATTTGCGCAGCCGGACTTATTTTTACAGCAGGGTACAATATGGTGTCTGCCGTACTTCGAGGAATGGGAGACTCCAAAAGACCATTTTTATTTATTGCAATTGCTTCGGTTATCAATTTAGTGCTTGATTTATTGTTTACAGGACTTTTTAAGTGGGGCGTTGCGGGCGCGGCATACGCTACCATAATTGGACAAGCAGTATCTTTTGTTTTTTCCATCTACTATCTTGCAAAGCACAAAGAAGGCTTTGGGTTTGACTTTCAAAAACAAAGTTTTAGACTTAACCCCCAATATGCAAAAATGATAGCATCTATTGGAACACCTATGGCAATACAGTCGGGTTGTATTAACATATCTATGTTATTTGTTAACTCTATGATAAATGACGTGGGTGTGGTGGCTTCCGCAACCTTTAGCGCAGGTGTTAAAATTGATGATATTATAAATAAGATTTCACAAGGTATTCATCATGCGGCAATGCCAATGATAAGTCAGAATATAGGAGCTAATAGACCCGACCGAGCAAAGAGGGTTGTTTACTGTTCGTGGGCTTTTTCTGCTGTGTGGACGGTTGTATTTGTTACGCTTTACATATTTTTTGGCAAGCAGATGTTTATGCTGTTTTCATCCGACCCTGCTGTACATGAAATGTCGGCAACCTTTATTAAAGCTATAATCTGGATGTTCCCAGCTCTTAGCCTTATGCGTGGTACGGGTGCATTGATACAGGGTATAGGAAATTCAAAGCTTTCTATGGTATTGGCATTACTTGACGGAGTTATATTGCGTATAGGGCTTAGCTGGCTGTTTGGAATAGCGCTGGATTGGGGATTTTACGGCTTTGTACTCGGTTATGGTCTTGCGCCTTATGGATTTGCTATACCGGGAGTTATATATTTTCTATCAGGACTTTGGCGCAAACATCGGGTGTTGGCGCGCGACATATGATGATTTTTGCAATGTTTGTTTTTCGATTTGCAATTTACAAAACACAGTAACTTTATATAATAAACTTAAAAGACGAAAGAAAGGAAAATCATTATGCCAAAAGTATTTCCCGAACTTAAATCATCGCCGATTATCACAAGATATAAGGGCAACCCTGTTCTTTCTATGGAGGATATTCCTTACGAGGCGACCTGTATTTATAACGCAGGTATTACCAAGTACGAGAGCAAATATGTTATGGTTTTTCGTAACGATGTTCGTACGCACGGCTACGGTACTATGCCACTTTCGCGCATTGACTTAGGCCTTGCTACAAGTGATGACGGTATTCATTGGACAGTAAGCGATAAACCATTTATACCGCAGTCGGCGATTGAAACTGATGAAATTTTACGTATATATGACCCACGTCTTACGGTTATTGATGGTGTTTTGCATATGTGCTTTGCGGTCGATACTAAACACGGTGTTCACGGCGGTGTGGGTATAATACATGACCTTGAGCGTTTAGAGATTATGAGCATATCTGCGCCCGATAATCGCAATATGGTGCTTTTTCCTGAAAAAATTGGCGGTCTCTATACCCGCCTTGAGCGTCCATTCCCTGTGTATTCACGCGGAGGCAAAGACCGATTTGATATTTGGTTTGCCCAATCTCCCGATCTTAAATTCTGGGGTAACAACAGGCTTGTTATGGGTGTAGAGCATGTACCCTATGCTAATGATAAAATAGGTCCTGCAGCCCCACCTATCAAGACCGAAAAGGGCTGGCTTACCACATTCCATACAGTAGATATTGACCATACACGTGGCAAAAACGGTTGGGAAGACACCTGGAAAAAGCGTTACTGTGCAGGTATAATGTTGCTTGATTTAGAGGATCCGTCAAAAGTAATTGGTATGTACAAGCAGCCTCTGCTCGCGCCTGAAGCCGATTACGAGGTGGACGAGGGTATGCGTCAGAATGTTATATTCCCCGGCGGTATGATTCTCGAAGACAGCGGCGAGGTAAAGATTTACTACGGTGCAGCCGATACGGTGGAATGTCTTGCGACTGCTGATGTTAACGATTTAATTAAGCTTTGTGTAGATAAAAAATAATAATTGTTATAAAAAACAAAATGCTCTGCTAAACAGCAGAGCATTTATATTTTATTTTACTACTAAGGCAGAAGTTCGCTTGAAAGGTCAGAGCTCTCGTCGTTTTTTGTGTTCTCTGGGGTTTTGCTTGACGATGGCTTATCTAACTTTTTTTCTTCTTTTTTATTGGTGAAGTTAACCGAGTTAAGGCTGTTGTTTTTTGTGGTAAATTTCACCGTCTGGGTACTATGCGCACAGGTGTAACCACTGGGTACAGCCTGTATAACCTCGTACTCATCATAAGAAAAACCTTCGCCGCTTACCTTACCGTCGGCATTTGTTTTTCCAAGGTCGGTTACAACGCCGTTTGACTTGCGCTTTACGCTGACGCTTACATCCTTCATAGGTTTGCCGTTTTCGTCTTTTACGGTTACTTCAACAGCGGAGGAAAAGCGGATGTTTGAGGGTGGGGTAACAATGGCTAACATCCACTGTGGATGTGGCAGACGGTTCATACGCTCAATAGCGCAAAGCTCGGGGCCGTTTTCATTACCAACATGTGTTACCCAATGATAACCGTTAACCTTACCGGCGTAAATGCTTACGTGTGTTGACCAATTTGTACGATTGTACCAGTCGCAAAGGAATATGAGTGAACCTATCGGAATTTCTTCTTCCGGAACAATTTTCAGGTCACTGTAAATGCTACCGCCATCATTTGCGGTGTAGTTAATGTAGCGTGAATAACCTAAATCTACCCATTTCTGTGCGGCAATATACCATTCGTTAGCAAGAACAGGGTCACCCGCCTTTGGAAGCATAGAGGTATCAATTCCCGCCACGTTTGGCAGATAATTAAAATAAACGTAAGCTACGTAGCTTGCGCAAACAAGACCACGTTTTTGCCCGTTTGAACGATATGTAAAGTAATGAATATCGGGTAGTCCTTGTGCATTTGTTTCGTAGCCGCTAGCCGAGCCGTAGTCGTCGTAAGTGATTTCCGAAAGCCAACCTAAACCTCGCTTTTGTGAACACAAAACGTAATTACCGTACGCGCCCCACATTCTTGGGTCTGTTTTGTAACCCGTATACTTAAGCGCGTCAAGAAATACGTTGTTATCATAGCTCATATTAGAATTATAATTGTACTGTGTATTTGGAGTAGAGGGTGTAACGGGAGCGGGCGTACTTGAAACAGTAGGATTTTCGCTTTGTACAGGTGCATCTTCACTAGATGCGGTTTCCTCTTTGCTAGAAACCGTAACCTCAGGTACCGATATCACAGCCTCGCTTGATGCATTGCTTGTTTTATCGCCGCCCGACAATAGTATTTCTGAGGGTGCCGACAGTATGCTTGATACAATTATTGCCGCTGCTGTAACGCCTGCAACCGCCGCCAAAATTACAGCAGAGGTAATTTTGTGCTCGACTATAAAAGCAACTACAGCATAAAACGCCGCAATCAGTTTAGATTTCATAAAGTTTAAAATTTTCATAAATTAAACCTCTTACATTAATAGGTTCTTTGATTTTATATCAAAACGCATAAAAAGTCAAGTTTTGGCACAATTTGCATACTTTACGGACATTTTACAGGGACACATTTCCTTGTTGAAATAGCTGTCGATAAATAGTATAATTAATTAAATTTCATAAAAAGTTGGTGAATGGTATGAGTGAAAAAGATAATATTTTTAT
>JAZSBS010000067.1:0-8147 GCA_045602525.1 Acutalibacteraceae bacterium | reverse complement strand
ATATTGCGTATTTTTGTGCCTTTTTGCAAATTTGTCAAAAACGCTTAAATGTGCATAATTAAATCCCTATGGGTGAAAGGATGGTAGTTCAATGAAAAATTTATTGAACAAGGGAAAGGTAATAGTTTCCTGCATTTCGGTGCTTGCAATATTGGCAGTGTCGTTGCTGTCAATGTTTACAGGCGTAACCTTTATTGCTTCGGCGGAGGGTGAAGCTACCGAGGGCGAAACTGCTACATATCCCTTAAACGGCAACTATGATGCTGATGTGGTTATTTTAGAAGGCGGTATTTCTTATACCGATGCTGCAACCACTGGCGAAACCAGTAAATTTACCGGTTTTGACAAAACCTTCTTGTCTACGGCAGAAGGTAAGGGTACAGCGGCAAACCCATATATCATAAAGACTGCAAACCAATTTGCAGCTGTTGCAACAGGTAACCTTACTGATGCAAATGGTAATGCAATTGACACCGCAAATCTTTGCTTTAAGGTTGCTGACGGTGTTAAAGCGTTTGATTTATCAAACACCGATTCAACTGTTGATTTTAGCGGTGATATGACCGCTGCTGAGGTTGAGGCTGCACTTGCCAATGCCAATGTTATCACGGTTGACGGTACAAAGCTTAACTGGCATCCAAAAGCGCCTTTTAAAGGTCGCTTTGACGGTAATGCTGTTACGGTTTACGGCTTGAAAGTAGTTGGCAACTCTAACGCAAGCCTTTTCCCACAGATAGCAGGTATTGATCTTAGAAACCTTACGGTTAAAAACTGCTATTTTACCGGTGACAGAGCTGCTGCAATTGCCAGCTATTCTACAGCTGTAGGCGGTATGTTCTTTAGAAATATCGCAATACATAACAATGTTATAATCCCCACCAGATTGAACAGCGGTAGGACTTATGGCGGTGTTGTTACTGCTGTAGGCTATACAAATGCAGCTACAAACTGGGAAGCCAGCGTTATTGAAATGTATGACAGCATTGTTTATGATAATATCGCTAAGCATTCTAAAACGGTAACTCAACACACTAAGGAATATGACATCCAGTACGGTCTGTTTGGTAACCCGTCTCACAAGGAAGGTGCTGTTGTTGAAAATTGTATCGTTTTAGATACTCCGGCATATACTTTGATTGATGGTCATAACGCGTTCCACAATAGTACATATAAAAATGTATATGCCAATGTGTTTGATATCACTATTGACAATATTGACTGGGAGAGTGACGGTGCAAAAAAAATAAATCTTACAACCGTTACTACATACAATGAAGATGGTACTGTTCTTCATAAGTTTGATAAGGCTACCGACGGTGTTAGCAACAAATTTAACTATGAAAGAACACATGCTGCAGGCTCATTCTTTAAGATTGATAAAACTGCTGTTACAGGTGCTGCCGCAAAAGACACCTTGGCTAATTTTGATTTGAGCAAGTGGACTATTGATGACAACGGTCTTCCTATGCCTAAGGTTTATAGCGCGCGTGAATATTCTGCAGGCGACGCTTGGACAGGTGAGGTTGCACTTGGTTATTCAAGCGGCGACGGTTCAAAGGGTTCTCCTTTTGTTATAAATACCGCAGAAGAGCTTGCGCTTATGATGCTTACCGCAAAGTCAGGCCAGTGCTTTGCGTTGGGTTCAGATATTACAATCAATAATGATTTGTCAAACAACGCTAAGCAGTGGTTCACATCTAACGATGTTCCTGCTTTTGAGGGCACACTTGACGGTAAAGGCTACACCGTAAGCGGTATTTACTATGACGGCACACAGGCCGGCGAGTACGCAGGTCTTATTCCTGTGCTTGGTTCAAATGCTGTTGTTAAAAACATTAAAATTGCAGATTCTGCATTAACCGCCAAAAACGGCGCTGTGGGTGCTGTTGCAGGCGCTACCGCAGATATGTGCGCTCAAGCAATTAAAACAACTGCTGTTGTTGTTGAAGACACCGTTAAATTTGACGGCAATGCAACAAAGGGCGGCATTATAGGCAAGATCGGTTACTCTGCTGTTAAGATTGAAGACTGTATTTCTAAGTCAGCAGGCTTCTACGGCGATGTAACAGGTATGGCAAGCATCAAGCGTTCAATTTCGGTTGGCGCGTATCCTTTCACAAGTGATAAAAATGTTAAGGTAGAGGGTGTTTATACCGATACCGAAGGTCTTACCGTTGAAGGCGTTACAGTAGTAGCCAATGCCGATATGATTGGTGCCGCTGCTGCAGACTCAATGCCTGGTCTTGGTTTCCCAACCTCTTGGAAGGTTGTAGACGGTGATTATCCTGCAGCTACAGGTGTAGAACCTGCTGCAAACGGTGTTAAGGGTGAGGCTTGGACAGGTGCTGTTGCAACCGCATATGCAGGCGGTGACGGCTCTGCCGAGAATCCTTACTTAATTGAAACCGCTGAGCAGCTTGCTCGTTTTGTTACCAAAGTTGAGGCTGGTAGCAAGGGCAACCTTAAATACTATAAGCTTACTGCTGATATCTATCTTAACGATGTATTTGCGAATGTTAAAACGGGTGAAATTAATCCGCTTTGGGCTGATAGGGTAGGCTGTACTGAATGGTATACACAACGCACATCAGGTAAGGGCGCTACGGATTACAGATGGTTCTCACTTGACGGTGACGGTCATGTTGTTTATGGTATGTACCTAAATGAAATTGGCGATGATTACTACCGCGCTGGCTTGATGCCTTATTTAGGCACAGGTGCCATTGTTAAAAATCTTGGTATATCTCAAGCTTATTTAAAGGGTAATCCAGAGCATACAGACGATGATAATATAGGCGGTATTGCAGGTGTTGTACCTACTTCAGTTTTCTCTGATGCAGGTTATCCCAATGCTAATACTAATCCGCTTTATACTCACGATGCCGAGGCTGTAAGAAAGATTCAGTGGGATCCAAACTTTAGCGTATATGTGCCTAAAATTGAAAATTGCTTCGTTGACCATACCTGTTATATTACGGCTAAAAAGGCTGGCGGTTTTATTGGTACTGTCGGCGGTCCTGTTGAAATTCAAAACAGCATAGTTACTGCTACTGTTGAAGCTGGTGAAAGCGGAGGTTCTTTTGTCGGTACTGACTGGAGTTTGTTCTCTACCTATTCAGATTGTGTTTCTTTACCACAAAACTGTGTAAGATTTTCTGAGGGTAGCGCTCTCGCTGACTGGCGTGATTCTGCTGATGTTTGGACTACACAGGTTTATCAGGTTTACTATTTCGCAATCAAGACATTAAAGAATGCTTATTTCATTAAGCTTTCAAATCCGCTCGACCGTGTTGGAACCAGAGCAAGAAATATTATGACAGGTCTTGACTGGGATGATAGCAGCACAGACGGCACACAGGATTTGTGGCGCGTTGTAGATGGCGGTACACCTGTGCTTACTGTATTTGGAAAGCATCGCACTAATGAAGAACTTGAAAAATTCTCTGACAAAAACTTTGCACCACCTGAGGTTACGGTTGTTCTTGAAACCTTTACCGATGCAGTAGAGCTTAAACCGTTGGTTGGCAGAATGTATTCAAAAATGTCATTGCCTACCAACCTTGAACGTGAGGGCTATGAGTTTACAGGTTGGTATGCATTCTCTGACTGCAGTGTTGAATATCCTGTTGACTACTTCCCACCAAGAAGCCTTACACTTTATGCAGGTTGGAAAGCAAAAGGTATTATTCAAGGCTTTGAAAACTATACCGAAACTATTTGGGATAATGACAGTAATTGCTGGACACTTAACAAGCCGGGTGCAAAGGGTGGCTACAAAAATGCGTATGTTCGCAACGGTAGTAAGTCGATGCACTTACTTGGCACAAACACAGCACCCGCTGACTGCTTACTCAACTATGAAGAGATGTTAAAGCCGGGTACTGCTTACACAATTACTTTCTGGGCAACTACTGATAAAGAAAATAACCCCGCAACACTCCTTTCTCTTGTTCACAACAGCAAGCCTGACTATTTAAATAGCGCAGTTGCGGTTGAAAATATGGCTGTTGCAACAGGACTCACAGCAGGAAAATGGGTACAATACTCTTACTCGTTTACTGCACAGACTAAATGGGTATCTATCAGAGCAACGGCAGGCTCAAGCCTTTACTTTGATGATGTTATGATTACTGAGCTTGACGGCAAATTAGAAAGTGGCAAGGTTGTAAATCTTGGCACAGGTAATGGTGCTACAGGCGGCGTATTGTCGCCAAACACAAAAGACACCGTTTCTGTTGCGGTTCTTATTTCTGCTGTAATGGCTTGTGCAGTAATAGCTGTGATTTCAAGAAAAAATTTTGTTGAAATTGTTGAAGAATAATACAGAAAGGATGGGTTATATGAATTTAAACAGTTCTTTTAAAAAGATAATCTGTTTTCTGCTTGCTGTTTTAATGCTTGTTGCTGCAGTTGGCTGTGTCGATAGTGGAACAACTAAAAAGAAAAAGAAGAAAAAGATTATAAAAAAGGTTATTGTTAACGAACAAACCGATGATACGACTAACAATAACAACAACATTATCATTGAGCCCGATGATGATACTGATGATGACGAATATGAAGCAGAGCCTACATATCGTCCCGAGCGCCCTCTTCCTGAGGTTGCTGAAGAAAAAGAAAAATATGTAGAGCCGGTTGTTCCCGAATTTGATTATGAATATAAAGCACTTAATCTTTCAGAAGATTATGTAATTGTTTATTCATTTGATGAGTGGAAAAATCGTTATGAGGGTAAGGCAAGCGGTGGTAAAGGCGATCTAATTGCCGTATCTTACACCTATAACAACCGTATCGCAGCTGAAGACCTTAAGGATTACTTTAAGGATAACTATAACCTTAACCTTGAAGTTGTTAAGGATACCGATCCTATAGCAAAGTCTGCCACCAAGAAAATTCTTGTTGGTGATACTGCTTATCACAAAACAACTCTTACCGAAAAGGAATTTGAGGTTAATGTAATTGGTGATGACCTTGTGTTTGAGGGTGGTCACTTTGCAATGGTTGAAAAGGCTGTTAAGTGGTTTGTATCTATTGATATCGAAGACGGCAAGGTTGCAACCCTTAGCGGTAAAGCCGATGACTTTAAGTCTACCGTTACACTTGATAATGGTATCACCTATACATATGTTTGGGGTGACGAGCACGACGGTAGCGGTGTTGAAGATGATGACAAGTGGATTCAAAACTCTCACAAAGCTGACAAGGATATTACCAACGTATTTGACGATGAACGTTTCCAGGCTCTTGAAAACGGCAGACTCAGACTTACAGGCGATCGTTACTATGATGAAACCAATGAAGAGGTTGGCTATGCATTCAGTGGCGCACCCGAGACTCAAGAGTCTATGCTTTTCAGAAACGGTTATGTAGAGTTCCGCGCACGTTTGCCTTATGCACGTGGTGCGTTCCCTGCAATTTGGACAATGTCTTCAGGCAGCCAAATTGAAAAGCAAGTTCCTAACTATGAGGTTGATGACGGTTACGGTATATACAAAAACCGCGTATGGTCTATAGAGTTTGACTTGTTTGAGTCTTTCTCTGACCTCGATCATATGACAACCACCGTTCATAAGTGGTATACCGGTAAGTTGCATGACGGCACCAGTGTTATAGAAGGTTATAAAAATAAAGAAACGCCATATCATGTTTGGATGTTAAATCTTGATACCCCAGATCCTAATGATAAGATTGATATCTTTGATAAGCTGGCATTCCCGTATTATAATGCAAGCTCAACAATGATGACATGTGCTTATGTTGCTCGTCATAAGTACAACTGGGCATATTATTTTGAAAATCCTGATGTCTTAAACAACGAGTATCATGTTTATAGTTATCTTTACACATCTGACCATGTTCAAGTATATTGTGACGGTAACAAGTTCCTCGACTTTGATTGGGACCCCAACTATGACTACAAAGACGGTCAGGATGCTAGTAAAAATAATAACGGTGTAGGCTATAACTTATGGCACTATCTCATCTATGATATGATGATGTACACACCGGTGCGTGCAGCTGATAGTCAGCCTCTAGAAAACATTGTTACAAATGAAGATTTGCCACACAATATGTATGTTGACTATGTACGTATTTATCAGGATTTAGACGATCCGTCTATGGCACTTTACTTCCCCGCAGCACAAGAGTAATTTTTTAAAAACAGACCCTTCGGGGTCTGTTTTTTATATATTATGAATTGTGCTTTATTTTATTGTTAATAATACTTTTGGTGATTTTATGTACGTTAAATTATTTGCGCATAGGGCAGTTTTAAGTTTTTTGCTTGTTATGCTGTTGTTAATGTCTTGTATACTGCGTGTAGCGGTAGTTGCAACAAAGGACTATAAACATATACAGACTCAGCAATCTTCTTATAGAATAGATGTTGCAAGACTGCGGGGTACAATTTATGACTGTAATATGGTTCCTATTACCAATTCTACTACTAAAACTGTTGCTGCAGTCACACCAACTCCAAAAGGCATTATGGCAATAAGCAGAGCGCTTACCGATGAAACACTGCAATCTGTATTGGATCAATTAAAAAACAATATGCCGGCAATTTGCACCGTAAATAAAAAAATTGAAAGCGAAGGTGTTGCAACAACCTTGGTTTATAATCACACAGGTGATACATTACCTGCTTGTCATATTATTGGATATACCGACAGCACGGGACACGGTGTTACTGGTATCGAAAAGGCATATGATGATTTGTTGTATAGTGAAGAAAAGGTTTCAGCAGTTTTTACCGCCGACGGAAAAGGAAATGTTTTAGAGGGGGTGGAGCCTTATTTTGAAAATGATTTGTCAGTGATACACAGCGGTGTTGTAACAACACTTGATATTAATATTCAGGATATAACCGAAAAAGCGGTATCAGCTCTTAAAAGCGGTTGTGCCATTGTGTCCGAGGCATCAAGTGGAAAAATACGCGCAATGGCAAGTGTGCCCACATTTGATATAAATAACTTAAGCCTTAGTATGACCCAAGAAAACTCGCCAATGCTTAATCGTGCATTGGCATCATTTAACGTCGGTTCGGTTTTTAAGCCTTGTGTTGCGGCAGCTGCTTTTGAAAACGGATACCCATATCATATCTTTAATTGCGAGGGTAGACTTGAAATTGTTGACCGTGTCTTTCGTTGTCACAACTTGTCAGGTCACGGAAATATGAATATGCGCGATGCCTTATCACAATCCTGCAACTGCTTTTTTTACAATCTTGCTATCACGCTTGGCAGTACGCACATTTTTAAAACCACATCGACTTTAAGTCTTAGCTCGGAAATTCGTATTGCAAATAATTTGTATACAGCATCAGGCAGTATGCCAACCGAAAAATCACTTTCAAGTGATGGTGCACTTGCTAATTTAAGCATTGGGCAGGGAAATTTAATGGCAAGTCCTGTGTCAATGCTTAATTTATATACTGCAATTGCAACTGACGGATGTTATTATCTGCCAAGTATTGTTGAAAAAACAATAAGTGACGGCAAGGAAAACTTTTATGATAAAGGCAATAAAACCCGCGTTATGAAATCTGATACTGCAGCTACATTGCGTGAATATTTAAAATCCGTAATAACCGACGGCACGGGTACCGATGCGGCGCCCCAATATTGTACTGCGGCAGGTAAAACAGCAACAGCTCAGACGGGAAGATATTACGAAAATGGAGAGGAAATAACTAATAGTTGGTTTTGCGGATTTTTTCCTGCAGAAAGTCCTGAATACGTTGTTGTTGTAATGAGTGATAGTAGACTTAATGTAAGTACAGCCTCAATTTTTGCGCAAATTGCCGATGGAATTACAGAGTTAAATGGTAAAAAAATTGAATTTAACAGTTGACAGCACACAAGCATTACGGTATAATTGTATACAATTATCCAACCGATGTGAAAATTAATGCTTGAACTCTCAAACAAGACTAATTTACTTGAAGAAAATGATTATAAGTATTCGCTTCAGGATGTGGCAGAGCCCAACCTTTATCGTGAATTTTATAGTTATGACGATGTACCGCGTGTTGCATTCAACCACCGTCGCGTACCAATGAATATGCCGCGTGATATATGGATTACCGATACCTCACTGCGTGACGGTCAGCAATCGGTTGAACCCTATACGGTAGATCAGATTGT
>JAZSBS010000066.1:0-11114 GCA_045602525.1 Acutalibacteraceae bacterium | reverse complement strand
GAGATAACCGGTGTTCGCATTGAAATACTTGATTCCAACCCCGAATATTTTGCTCATAAGAACAAGGTAGGCGGTATTATTTCTGAAATTCAGATTAACGGCTTCGAGGTATCTCAAAATGCGGTGGATAACATAATAGATGCCGCAAACGAAATGTCCATGAGAGCTTTTGACCCTGACGTTTACCACGATGCTGTCGCAAACACGGTTAATGAAACCACGAATATGGGAAGCTGCAAGGGAGAGCCTATAGTTACTGTAAAGGGAATTGGTGATAAGGTTGCTAACAGTAGCTGCAACGCGGGTGTTGGATATGTGGAATTCCGCTCAACTTCGGATATGACAAACGAAGTAACCCTTGCAGATATCGAAGATATCTATTTCTCATACAAGGTAGAAAATGCATATTCCGAGGGCAGTGCTGCCGCAAGAATTTATATTTGCGATACATCAGGTAAATGGGCGCACAATTTTGCAAATTACAATGGCACTCAAACGGTACTGTTTATACCCACCTCTAATACTCAGTGGGTAGAAACCTCTATGAGCAAGCTTGTGGGCAATGAGTGGAAGAGCGTTCTTTTAGAAGCCTTTAACGCACAACATGGTACTACTGATAAAACTGAAGCCGACATAGCGCTTAAGACCATTCGCTTAGGCTTTAATAAGGCTGCTCAGGCAGATATGAGCTTTGGCAGTATGTATTATGAGTTCAACGAGGGTTGCAATCCCTATGTAAAAACGCTGATTAACAACCTCGGCGTAAATAATCAGGACCCTGCTCTTACCCTTGATTACTACTATAACGGCGGCTCCTCTTTGAAACAGTATCCGACAACCGTGAGTGACGAAAGAGCAGGCGAGTACGCTAATATTAACGGCATAGGCGAAACGGTGGCTAATGCAAACTGTGGCGCAGCCTCGGGTAGCATAATTTACAACGCTACCGATGCCGCTGCAGACATAACCCTCGATGAAATCGAAAACATTTATTTCTCATATAAGGTTAATAATGTTATTTCGGGAGAAAAGGCCGCCGCAAGAATTTATATTTATGATCAAAACGGTACAATGGCGAATAAATTTGCTACGTTTGGCACCTTCTCTGTTATGTATCTACCCCTTACAAGCACGGGCTGGAAGCAGACCTCTATAAGAGATATAGTCGGCGAAAACTGGAAGAATTATCTTGTAGAATACTATAACGAGGATACGGGTACAAACAGAACGGCAAAGGATATCAGTGTTTCAAAGATTTCTCTCGGATTTAACTATACGGGAGCGGCGGATATGTCCTTTGGTCAGGTATATTATGAGTATAGCAGTTCGGCAGAAACCTCTGCAAGCACTACGTCTGCTATCGCCATGCTTAATAATGCGCAGAATCTGATTGACCCAACTACTGCTAAGAAGGCAGATGCTGCTCGCTTTAAGTATAGCGTTCAGATGCTTGCGGATTTTCTTAATATGGAAAACAGAGAGAGCAAGTATCTTGCAGGTGATTATAGGAAGACTGTTCCCACCATGAAAGAGCTTAGCCTTCTCGCTCAGTATCTCGACGGTGATTTGAGTAGCGATGATTATATCGACCTTAACTGCGCTGATATAAATAAAGACGGCGTAATAAGTGAGGCGGATGTAATAGCTCTTCGCAAGACTCTGATAGGGTAAAACAAAAAATCTTTGCAATTAAAACTAAATAGATAAAAAGATGGCAGACACTTTTTGTGTCTGCCATCTTTCTTATATTTACTGATTATTGATGATTTCGAACCGGATAGTTTTCTGTTAAAAATCCAATATGGTTTTGTTACCGTATACGCCCTGCCAATCCTTTTCGAAGCCTGAAATAGCAGCATCGGTCATAGGATGGGCAATTACTGATTTTAATACATCGGCAGTAACGGTTACACATTGACAACCTGCAGATGCGCATTTGTGCACCTGTTCGGCATTTTTAAAGCTTGCCGCTAATACCTTGCAGGGAAGGTCGTAAATAGCAAACTGCTCAACAATCTGAGCAACAACCTCACAGCCGTCACCGATTATATTGTCAAGACGGTTAACATAGGGCGCCACATAATCAGCGCCTGCCTTTGCGGCAATAAGAGCCTGAGCGGGAGTGAATATAGCAGTCATAAGCACCTTAACACCACGTTTTTTAAGCTCCATTGTTGCTTTGAGGCCTTCTTCGCAAATCGGAATCTTAACGCAAAAATCGCCGCCCGATTTTTCGTTCATTAAAACAGCTTCTTCAACAATTTTATCGGCAGTTGTTTGAACTGTCTGAGCGAAGAACAATTTATCGGGTCCGATGATGCTTCTGATTTCTTTTACAAGCGCCCAAAAATCAGTGTTTTCTTTAGCGATAATGGAGGGGTTGGTGGTCACACCTGCAAGAGGATAAAATTCGTTGCAATGCTTTATAGCCTTTAAATCGGCGGTATCTAAAATATATTCCATAAATTTAACCTTCCTTATATAATCTCAATGTTAAGAATGTCACACAAATCGCAAATGAGGTCGGTGTTGTCACCATAACTGATGATATAGTGCTGACACATAACATTCTGCGCAAAGTTCTCAACATCATCCATAAATATCTGAAGTCCCGGTAATTGGGGAGCGGGTTGAGTCCAACCTGCCTCTTCCCATTTGGGAGGAGTTTTGCCTTCGCCGGTTACCATATGCATATAATATTCTCCATCTTCATAGAAAAGTCTGCACATTGTCAACTCGCCGGTTTTTACCTTAGAAACATTAAGAATTCCCTCTGAAAGCTCACCAAAAGCGGCAGGCATAACAGTTGTTTCGCCCAAGGTGACCTCTTTAGGAATATAATCGGGCACACCGGCAAGAACACTGTCCTCAAAGAACTCATAGAATTCTAAGTAGGCGCCGCACTGACCTGTAAGGGCATTAACCATAAGCTGAGTTATATTGCCCAAGCAATCGTTTTCAGGAATGGTGGAAACGCCTTCACAATCGGCAAGGAGCATAAAAATGGGAGCAGGGGGGAAGCCCAAAAGCTTCTTCATACCGTCTACATCCTTTAATGAAATGGCTTTATAACCACGCTCATCAATTAAGGATTTAATAGCAAGATAATATCCTGCAGCCATTTCCATTCCCTCGCGTTTGGCGGGTTTAAGGAAATTCCACTTAGACATAACATTATCAATCACTGCTGATTTTTGCTCTGCAGTGATTTTATCATAGCGTTGCTTAATATCGAGCATTTCAAAGGTCTCGATTTCGGGACCGATTTCACGCTTGAGAGAGCTTCCGTCATAAAGAGTACCGTAAAGATTCATATCACGATAACCAGCCATACCCACACGAGCAAAACGAAGCTCCTTAGCGGCAATAGCAGCCTTGGCATAGTTTGCTACTTTTTTAGTGTTTGAAGGCTTGCCGATGATATCATAAACATATTTAAAGGTATAGCCTAAATCACGGAAGGTCTTGCGAAGAGCAGTTGTACCTGCCTGGTCGGCGGTGGTGACAATTCTTTCGCCCTCGCGCCAACCGCAAAGACCCCATAAAACCATAGGTAAATGGCGATATTTTTCGGTAACCTTAACTACTGCGTGGGTGGGAATCCAACCTGCAACGCAAACGACTAGGCAATCAAAGTCCTGACCCTCCAAGGCCTTATGCGCCTTGGCAATATCTTTTTCCTCGTAATCATCGGTGATAGGATAAACGCTAACCAAGTCAAGCCCCTCTTTAACAAGAGCTTCCTCGGCAGCCTTGCACTTGTTAACAATAATATCAATCGGAGTATTAACCTCACCAAAGCCAACAAAAGCTATTTTACTCATAATATCTTTTCCTCCGCATCTAAGAAATTTTTATAACATTCGGTATAATCTGTACCTGACGGTCTATATACCTTTTTGATTTTAACAATATTTTTGCAAACTGTTTTTACATCACTGTATATGCCAACACCTACGCCTGCAAGTATGGCAGAGCCAAGGCATGCAGTTTCGTTGTTTTCAAGAATAGCGATGTTTTTGTTTGTCATATCTGCTTTAATCTGACACCAAAGCGGACTGCTTGCTCCACCGCCCATCGAGTGTATCTCATCACAGGTAACACCCAAATAATCAAGATTTGCTTTAAGCATACATGCGACAGCTTCTAATACGCTTCTTACAGCGTGTCCCCTTGTATGCTCCATAGTAAGTCCTAAAAATGCGCCCTTTGCATCGGGATTGTATTTAGGCATTGTGGAACCGCAAAGATAGGGCAAAAAGGTTAGTCCTGCGCTGCCTGCGGGAACATTTTCTGCGAGCTCATCAAGTTCTTTAAAACTCAAGTTTTCACAAAAATTGTTTTTAAACCATTTAAGCGCAATACCCGCAGTCGGAGTCCAAGAAAGCAAACAATACTTACCATCGTAATTCTTATGGCAAGGAACAATGCTTTCAGGGTTGAATTCGGGCACCGTTTCACTCGGGGCAAAAACCACCATGGTAGTACCTGTCATTTCGCTGACAACACTTGTATCGGTTATACCTGCGCCAATAGCGCCTGCTATTTGGTCAATGGCGCTTGTAACAACTGCCGCGCCCTTATACTCGCCAACCTTTACAGCGCTACATTTGAGTTCAGGTAACCATTCTCTTTTAACGCCGATGAAATCTAACATTTCGTCCCACCAACAGTCATTTTTAATATCGAAATATATTGTAGATGACTGCAAGGTTTTCTCTGTTACAAAGCTACCTGTTAATTTATAGAGCAGATAATCTTCGAGTAAAAAAACCTTTTTAATTTTACTGTGGGTTTCGGGCATATTTTCTTTTATCCACAAAAGCTTTGCTGCGGGCCAAGTAGCCGTAATTTCAGGCTGACCTGTAACCTCGTAAACTTTCTTTGTGCCGAAATGCTCTTTGATTTCCTCTGCCTGTTTTGAGGCGCGATTATCGAGCCACACAATAGCGTTCATTAAAGGGTTATCGTTTTCATCGGTAACAATGAGAGTTTCACACTGTGTATCAATGGAAAATGCAGAGATTTCCAAACCGCGTGACACTTCATCGTAAGCCTCTTCAAAGAGCTTCACATAATCTTCTGCGGGAAACTCAACCTCATCGCCTGAAACTATTAAGGTGTAATCCTTAGTTGCAGATTTAATCATATTACCATCGGTATCAAAAACTGCACATTTAAGAGAAGTGGTTCCAATATCAGCGCCTAAAAGATATTTTTTATTTGTTTCGTTCATCATAAGCCTTTCTTACAGCCGCCATCATTTCTTTAGCCATAGCGGCAGGGTCCTCGGCTTTACAGATGCCACTTGAAGAACCTGAACCGTCTGCTCCCGCCATAATTATATTATAGCAGTCGTTTCCGCAGCTAATTCCTGCTGACGGCAAAACCATAATTTCGGGGTTTACCGATTTTACAAGGTCAATACAAGCGTCAACATACTCTCTGCCAACCGCAATACCCGTGCCGATAAGCTCACTGGGTTCTGCAACAAGAATATCAGGATTCATCTCGGCAATAGCTCTGATTTCATCCTCTGTATCAGCGCAAACGATTGTGGCAAGGCCTACCTCTTCGGCGCGCTTTATTGCTTCTTTAACCTCTTCCAATGTCAACTTGCATTCTGCGTGGTTAAGCATAACGCCCACCGAACCGGTTGCTTTAACCGCCTCGGGAAGTATGGTTCCCATACCTCTGCCCACAGGGATGCTGTCCATATGCTGAGCATATACATGAATACGGTCAGATGTATTCTCTGCAATTAAGCGCAAATCGGTGGTTTGAACATCGGCGATAACATCCATATCGTATTCTTTAGCAAATCCATCAATTTTTTTCATAAGTTCAAGCAACTCATCGCCGTAAAGATATGCCTTAGGACCAAACTCGAAAAAGGGTGTGGAAATTTTGTAATCTTTAATCATTTAGATTAAGCCTTCCTTATCTCTTCTGCTGAAGGTCATAATGAGGATCATAAGCCTTTTCTTCTTCAAGGAACTTGTGGCGTGTATCAATAACCTCGCCGTTATTCCACTTTCTGTCACCAACATCCTCGGTTGTACCCATAACGGTAATGTTTACCTGTCTGCGACGGGCGATAACGTGGTCCCAGTCAATAAAGTAAATGTGAGCGAATTGACCGCCATCTACTACACCGTCTTTAATTGTTAATGCTTCGCTTCTGCCAAAGAAGCAAGAACGCAAATGTCCGTCTGTATTCATACTTGAATAATCACCGGGCTCGTTTACCCAACGACCGTACTGAGCGTGAATGGGACCGGGATGACGATACTGATGCTCCTCGGCAAAGTCGGGTATCATCTTTCTCATAATATCAAGAAGGTCGTGCTGTAAAAACTCTAAATCAAAAGAGTCGATATCGTGTGAACATTCTTGTACCATTACAGAACAGGTAGTGTGGTGAGAAACTACGCTAACGGTACCATTCTTAATACCGGAAGCCTCAACAATTTCCTTAACCTCCTTAGAGATGTCGTGGAAGGTGGGTATCCAACCTCTTGACTGTAACTCTAATTCCTTTTGTACTACTTTGAATTCCATTTTGTTTTCCTCCAAAAAATAATTTTAAATTTTTTATTTATTAAGCCTTTCGCCTACTGCACCACCGGGATGCACCAAAGCAAATTGCTCATTTTTAAAACCAATTTCTTCCATAAGCGCGGTTTGAAGCACGTGAAAAATAATTGCAAGGGCAGTAGAAGATGTTGTTCCCTGACAGTTATATTTATCTGTTTCGCGGTTTACATATTGTTTTAGCACAACATCTGCCGCTAATGCTAACGGCGAATCTAAGTTTTCGGTAATAGTAATAACCTTTACACCCTTTGCCTTGCAAATATCAAGTATGGGCAACAACTCTTTTGTTTTGCCGCCGCGTGAAGCAAACACACACACATCGCCCTTTTGCAAAAAGCCCGTACCTCCGTGCACTGCTTCCGACGGAGAAATAAACTTCGCCGGCTTATCAATACAACACATAAGGTGAGCAAAGTGCTGACAGATGATGCCGCTGTGACCGCAACCCGTAGCTCCGATTCGCTCTGCTTTTTTTAATAGTTCAATAGCCTTTGAGTATATATCCTCATCAAAATATTGAAGCATACCTTCTATACACTCTTTTTCTATGGTGTATACCTGTTTTGCTTGATTAAGTGATTCTTTTTTCATAACTTGCCATTCCTTTGTCAACGCTTACTCAAACATTTTATTGATTTCGGCAACAAATCTTCTTGAAAGCAGATCTCCACCCTCGTGGCCTACGCAGCCGCTTGAAATATAGGCGCTGTAATGTCCGCCCTTTTCTGCTTTTTCGGTGGGCAGATAGCCAAGGGAGTCGCAAGTAAGCTGCATAATGAAGGTCTGCTTTGCAAAGCTTCTCGCCTTAACATAGTTGCCGTAATCAAGAAACAGTTCAAAGGGGTTTGTTGCAATAGCAATATCACCCAATCTTAAAATGTGAACCTCAGTCGGCACAATTTCTGTTGTTTGTTGCTGACGGTAACGGTCTATTGTACCTGCATATACGTGCAGTGCCGCATTATCTTTAAAGTTGAACTGTTCATTGCCTTTATTCTTTTCTACATAATATTCAATTTCACGAACAGCCGCTTTGTAATCGCTAATGGTTGCTTTTCTAAGGGGCAAATCAAAAACAAGCGCTTTGTGCTTAAAGGCGGTAGCTGACTTGATTTCGGTTATTTCCTCAAATACCGAAACAATTTCATTTGCAACGCGTTTGCCTGCAAGACGGCAACCTGATAAATCAAACATAGATGGGTCTGCAATACGTTCAATTACATTTGGGCGGTTTATATTAGGGTCATTTATGGGGGTTTCAGGCTCGGTCCAACGGATAAGGTCACGCGGACACTGATCTCCTGCGGCGCCGCACATAGCAAGAAGATAAATATCGTCGCCCAACTTTTCTCTCAAAACCTTCTTTGCTTCACCCCAATAGTCAGCGGAGATAAAGCTTCTGTGCTCAAGTATTTGTGATGGACAGGCAATATTTGCAACAACGCCCGTAAGCTTTTTGTTTGTGTCAAAAACATATAAAAGTTCAATGCCGGAATCGTTTCCGCCTTCTAAAGCCGTAAATGCGGCGGTGTTTGTATCGCCCCACATTTGAGCAGAGCCATCGTTATAACAAACTCTTCGGCAAAAACCGATTGCGGCGCGGCCGAATGCATTTGCGCACATAGCCTCTTTTCTGTTATCCCAAGCTCTTTTTGCCGCTAATGCAATACGCTCAGATAAAAACTCCAAAGCCTCTTGGGGAGTTATAACGTTCTCATCCGGCTCTACGAGCTCGGTATATTTTTTATCATCGGGTAAAAACTCATTTAGAATATGTATAGTTGTTTCCAAAGATGCAATGGCTCCATATTTAACAGACGTATGAGTGTGAGTCGCTCCCACGATAATATATTTTGGATCTATTTCATTTGTCAGTGTGGCAAATTTATTTCTTGTTTTTTCAACAAGCAAAGCATTTGTATCGGTCAAATCACAAGAGATAATAATTGCTTTTTCTTCACCTTTTTCAATTGCCATTGCCGTTGCTGTAACATCCGATTCAACGTAATCGGATATTCTTTCATAAAACTGACCTTCAAGCGACACCTTTTTATTCGGTACAAGGCTTTCTTCTGCCCATCCGATTAACATTTTATCCATTTGGCGTTCTCCTTTTTTTATAGGGTGTTAGGTAACGTAGGAAATTGCAAAACGCTCCGATTTTAGTTTACATTTTAAGAAAGGAAATGTCAATGATTTTTTGCTTTTTTGTTTCGTTTTTTTGCGAAATAAAGCATAAACGAAAGCAAATGTCGACTTGACAAAAATATATAGTATGGTAAAATTATGAAAGATGGAATTGAGGTGGATTAAAATGATAGCCGATGAAAGAAAGCAAAAAATACTCGATTTAATTAAAAAGCACGGCGTTGTTAAGGTTGCTGAGCTTAGTCAGATCTTTAATGTTTCTGAAGTGACAGTCAGAAATTATCTTACCGATATGGAAAGAATGGGGTTGCTTACCCGTACGCATGGCGGCGCCATCAGTTCATATAAGCCTTATTGCAGTATGAATTTTAATCAGCGTATGGAAACAAATCAGCCTGCCAAGGATCTTATCGGCAAAAAAATCGCTGAAATGATAGAGCCAAACGATACTATTATGCTTAATGCGGGAACAACCACATTGCTTGTCTTTCGGCATCTGCCTACCGATTATAATCTTACTATTATCACAAACTCCATTTCCATCGCTTTGGAGGCATCGGCAAATCCAAACTATAACATCGTGTTGATAGGTGGCTCTGTAAATGCCAAATATCAATTCACCTTTGGTTTTGATACTATCTCGAACCTTAAGAATTACCATGCAGATAAATTGATATTATCGGTGGACGGAATCGATTTAAACAATGGTTTCTCCACTTATTATTGCGAAGAGGTGGATGTGGATAAGCAGATGTTGGCGCAATCGGGAATGTGTATAATTGCAGCCGACCAAAGCAAATTTAACAGAAATGCCACTATCACCATATCAAATTTATCTGCCGCCGACTATATTGTAACCGATTACGATTTAAGCGATGAGGAAATGCGCTCTTTCTATGATAATGGCATCACTGCAATTTTGGCAAAATAAAACATTAAACTGATTTATCAATAACCCCTACGGAAGAATAAAAACTGCCGTAGGGGTTTTGTATGCCGAGAAAATACAGTCAAAATAAAGACTGATACATCGGTTGTGATTTTTGGTTAGTAAATTTTGAACAAATAACAACAAAACTTTTGTTGATATTAGCCAAAATACAAAAAACCTTAAAAAATGCAATAAAAAGGCAAAGAAAAAGCATAGACAAAAGATTAAAATTCTGTTAATATGAGAATGTATAATTTCAGTATGGGAAAACAGCCTTATTTTTAGGTTAAAGAGGGCAAAAAGTCTATGGCGCATAGGTTGACTGAGGGCTTTTTTTCATAGTAAAATATAATAAAGGTAATTAACACATAAGGCGTTTATGATTTATATATGTGTTTATTATATAATACTTGGCGGATGGTAATCTGCCAAAGGTAACTGAAAGGAGTAAATTTTATGAAAGGAAAATTTTCAAAGCGCGCGATTATGAGCGTGGCTGCCTTTGCAATATGCATTTGCGTAGCTGTAGCCTCCTTTGCGCTACCCGCAGTTGGCGCCTCTGCCCGTACCGTTACTGTTGATTTTGATACAGTAGTGAACGAAGATTATTTAGGTATAGGCGATAACTATTGGGTAGGACCTTATGATTACAAAAACACAGGTATGATGGATGCTTATCAGACCGTTAACGATAAGCATAACAATGTCCTCAAGCCTGCCTATGTAAGAATGATGTTCTTCCCACACTGGTTAGTTGACCGCTCTCTCACTGCAGAGGAGCAGGAAGCTAAATATATGGCGGGTGACTATTATTTCGAATCCGAGGAATTTAAGGCTTTCGTAAGAAAATCCAAGTCCATTTCTGATGGCGGCGGATCTATCTGTCTTAATATGGGCGGCGGCCTTACCGATGATGTTTTAGAATGGTGGGGTATTGAGCACGTAACCCGTCAGGCAGGCGGTAAATCTGCTCCTGATGATCTTGGTCAGTTCGCTCACTTTACTACCGCTATTATAGAGCGTCTTTTACAGGAAGGAGTTGACGTTCAGTATCTTTCCTTCTATAACGAGATAAACAACGGCTGTTTTGAAGCCTTCTTTGATAAGAGAATTTATTGGACCGAAATGATTAAAGAGATTCATATAGCTTTAACCAATGCAGGTCTTCGTGATGACATTGAGATTTTCGCAACCGAGCTCGTAGGCTACTATGATAGGGAAGATAACGAGGTTATCGGCAACTCTATGAAGATTGCTTATGAATCCTTAATAATCCCAGGCTATGCCGATTATCTTAATGCTCATACATATCAGGCCACTCGCACTGCCGAGCAGATGCTTAATGATCTTACCTTAAACATTAAAAATGTTAAGGAAAGGTTCCCCAAAACCCGACTTTTTGCTAATGAGTTTGGCTCTTATACTCCCGGCGGCGGTG
>JAZSBS010000065.1:0-2074 GCA_045602525.1 Acutalibacteraceae bacterium | reverse complement strand
ACCCGAAAATTCAGAAGAATATCTTCTTGAAGATGTGAACGGAACAGTGTCACTTGTTATTGCCGGAGAAAGTGCAGATTTCTCCTTTGAAATGGCTAAATTTGAATATGATAGCTTTTCACATAAATAGTTTTATAACAGAATTTAAAAAGGTGCTTTTATGAAAAACAAAACTAACAGAACATTAAGAAAGATATTCAGCATCGCGCTCTGCCTTGCTCTTGTAATGAGCTATGTGCCTATGGTGGGAGTAACTGCAAAGGCTTTGTCGGACGGTGTTACGGACGCTTCAATTTATGACGGCGACCGTGACGGAAGATACGAGATTGGCTCTTCAGAGCAGCTGACGGTATTTGCTAACCTTGTTAATGGAGGTAATACAACATTAAAAGTGGAATTGGTTAGTGATGTTGTTTTTGACGGAGAAACTCCTTGGGTGCCTATAGGTTCAATTTATGACCCGTTTGAAGGAATTTTTGATGGGCAGTTTTACACAATTTCAGGTCTTTATATTAATGATACTACAATGAAAAATGTGGGTTTGTTTGGTACGATTGCTGCTTCAGGTCGAGTGAAAAATGTTGGAGTTATTAATTCAAAATTCATTACTACAAGAAGAGGCGACGGTTATTCTGCAGGCGGCATTGCAGTATTGAACAGAGGAAGAATTGAACAGTGCTATGTTGAAAATACCACCATACAGGCTAATGGTGCAGGTGGAATAGTATCCGTAAACGAAGGGTATATCAATAATTGTTATACTGATGCAACGATTAAAGGAAATTTTGCCGGTGGTATAGCTGATTTAAACTTCGGATGTATTTATGCTTCAATCGGCACAAGCTCTGTTACCGGTGATACCTTAAGGGGTAGCCTTGTAGCTACTAACTATGAGCGTAATGCGGAGTCAACCGGAAGCGGTTACAGCCTTATTTCTTCATACGGTGTATCCGGAGATGCTTTTGGCAAATTTTACGGAAGTAAAGATGATGTGTCGGGAGCTGTAAGCAGCTCAAAAATGGCTTCGGGTGAGATTGCATATGACCTTCAGTCCTCTAGTAGTGCTTGGGGTCAAGCGTTGGGTGTTGATGAACATCCTGTTTTTGGTGCACCTAAGGTATATTACAGTCAGTCGGCAAACTCATATTCAAACTATGAGCCTGCAGTGTATAACGACAGTGGTATTTATGAAATAGCAAAAGCAGAAAATTTCATGTGGTTTGCTGAGCAGATGAATAAAGGTAATCTTGGCTCATCAGTAAATGCAATTTTAACAGATGATATTGACCTTACAGGCTACAGCTGGAAACCGATAGGCAACGCCTCCACAAAATATAAGGGTGTTTTTGACGGCCAGGGTCATACAATTTCAAACTTTAATATGACAATCACAGGTGCAGGTAACTGGGGCTTGTTCGGTTACGCCACGGGTGAAGGCACGGTAATTAAAAATTTCTCAATCAGCGGTGATGTAACCACAGCACTTACCTCTAACGTGGATGTTCAGTATGGTGTTGTAGGTCAGGCAGATGGTACGGCTGAAATAAGAAACGTTCATTCTTCGGTTAATCTCACCTCAAATGATACTTATCAAAAGAAATATTTTGGCGGTATTGTTGGCAGAACAGGTAATATTACTGTAGATAGTTGCTCCTTTAGTGGAAAGCTTTCGCTTGGCAGCAATACTCTTGATTGTGTGGGTGGTATAGTCGGTTATGTTTACAACGGCAAAACTGCCAAAATTACAAACTGTGGCTTTTACGGAGATATTGACACTACATATTCAGGGGGAAATGTTGGCGGAATTCTCGGATATTATAACGGCGAAAATGCAAAAGCCTTAACTATCTCAAAATGCCTGAGCGTCGGTACACTTCCTGAAGGCAGAGAGGCTATTATCGGCGCCTTGAAAAATTACGGCTCAACCAATGCAGGCTCGGAGAACTTTTATCTTAACGGTTTGAGCTGCGGTATAAGTAACGTTATGGCAACGTCTGTTACACAAGCACAGCTTGAAAGTGGCGAAATAGCAATCGCTTTAGGTGATGCCAAGTCGGAGGCCAAGCGGTCTTAG
>JAZSBS010000064.1:0-9795 GCA_045602525.1 Acutalibacteraceae bacterium | reverse complement strand
TTATTTTTCAAATAATTCTATCAATGCAGGGACATCATCAACTAATGTTGAATAGACTATCTTCAAATCAACACTGCCATAATCATGAACTACACGATTACGCAAACCCGAAATATCTTTCCAGGGAATATCAGTTCTAATCAATTTATAATCATCCGACATTCTCTTTGCATTTTCAGAAACTTGAATCAGACGGAACAACATTGAATCTAAAAGCACTTCGTTTTGTTCAAACTCGTCTTTAGATACATTTGACATATGCTTTGAAATAAACTTAAGGTCAGTTAATATTCTTTCAATATAATAAGCATCATTTTTCAGATTGTTCATATACTCTTACACCATCCTTTAATATTTCATCAATTAACGCCTGATTATCTGCTAATTGTCGCAGGTCTAACAAATCAACTTTTTTGTGTAATGTTTCTCTGAGTCGTTCTGCAATACCAAAAAATTTTAAGCCTACAATTTCTGTTGATACAAGCAAATCAACATCACTTTTCTCTGTTGCTTTTCCTTTAGCATACGAGCCGAACAGGATACAATATTTAACGTCGTATTCATCCAATACAGCTTTACAGCCTTGTTTAATTTCATCCAATGTAAGTATACCATGTTCTTCATCCAAGACCACATGCTTTTCAAGCTCGCTTACCATATAACGATATTTAAGTGTTCCAACTTTGACTTCATTATTCTCATACTCTTTATATGAACGCAAAGACACACCTAAAATTGTAGCTGCTTGTTGTTGAGTGAGTTTTTTTGATAACCTTAGTTGTTTTAAAGTAGACATTATTCCATCTCCTTTAAATATTTTATATCATTTTTGCACTTTAAAGTCAAGAGAAAAGTGCAAAAAACGCAATTTTTGTTTTTGATAGAGTGCAAATTATGCACATTATAATTTGATTGAAGTGCAAATTCAATTTAGTGTATATAGTTTTATATTATGCCGAATTATAGCTTGACAACCTAATTTTTCTATATTATTATGCAGAAAGTTGGAAAACCTGAAAAATCAAAAAGCCGGAAACCCTTGATTTTATAGGGTTTCCGGCTTTTCAGAAGAAGGCTTGTTTGGTTATAATTTCGACTGTGATTGTTATTTGAAGCGTATAGTTACCCTATGATTTCCGATGCCTGTTGTTATTTCAATTCTACTGCCACCGTTTTTACCAAGCGAAACAATTTTGTATTCACCGTCAGTTTCAATGCTCTCAATTTCTTTATGAGCGTAGATTACCGTAGGAGCATTAAAATCTCTCTCCTGATTGAAATCGAGAATAAAAATATTGTTCTCTTTATCGTGTTTATAGCTGTTAATCTTACCACAAACTGCAACAGGTACTGTTCTTACAAGACTTTCAGCTATGGGGCTTTCAAACATTTCACGGTAGTATGACCAATAGGTATGGCTCCATTGATTTTCATCAAATTTAGCTAAAAGAAAATCTATGTGAGAAAGCCACTCGTAGCCATCCGAATGACCACCCCATTCTCCCACCATTAAAGGTACATCCATACGGTCAGCGCTCTTTTTTTGCTCACTAAAGATTGACCACACACGGGAGTTACTTGCGTATTTATAAGCAGGGGTATCTACCATAAGGTCATAGGCGTGGGGGGTGTAGCACAAATTTTTCTCTTTGATTCCGTCGTAGCTTACAGGCTTAGCACAGTATGGTATACCGAGATTGGAATAGTAAGTGTTTTCCATAATGATTATTCCGTTATCGGTAACGTTCCTTATAGTTTTGGCAGCTCTGCTGATAAAATCCGAATAAATTTCCTCATCAAATTCTCTTACCAGCTTATCACCTGCACTTGTAACCTTGCGAAAAAGCTCAGGGTCGCTGAAGGGCTCTAAAACACGGACAGCATTGCCCGTAAGTAGCTGCTTTATCATCCATAGCTTTTTGCAGCGTTTATCTGTAAGCACAGTTTTTGCCAGGTTAAGTATAAGCTTTCGAAAAACCTTGCCTCCACTCGTGCCCGGGAACGGCTCATTGAACAAATCAAAACCAAAAAGCGCCGGGTGGTCTTTGAATCTTTCGGCAAGATGCGACCACATATTAAGAAAGCGTGTCTGAATTCCAATACCGTCATATTCTTTATTTGCCCAAAAATTATCAAAGCATCTATGAACGGCTTTTCTGAAGAAATAGCCTTCAGCCCAAACAAATCTTACGGGCTTAAATTTTTTGCCGTCAGTCATACAAGCCCATACGGGCGCACCGTCGCCTGCATTGCCGGGACCCCCATACAAATCCTGGTGCAGGTCGAGGTAAAAATAAAGACCGTATTTTTCGCAAAGGTTTGCAAAGGCTTCAATTTTGTTAATGTAGTCTTCATCATATTTGCCGGGTGTGGGTTCAATTGCTGCCCACGTTACGCCGAGACGAATAATATTAAATCCCTTTTCACTAAGCTGGCGAACTGCGTTTTCAGTATCTTCGTTTCCGTTAAGATAAAAGGTTCGGGGAGCTCCCCAACCGTTAAATTCACCTTTGTCGCAGTAGTTTACACCGTTAAATATTCTTTGTCTTCCAAACTCATCTACAAAACGTTTTCCGTCAACAACTATTTTGTTCATATAATCATCCTCAAAAAATAATTATCGTATACATAGTTATTATAGTTTGCATACGTTAATCTGTCAATAAAGTCGCCAAGCGGAGATGCCTTGCCTTCTGTTCTAAAATATCTGTCTTATATCTTAAAAATTGACATGTCAACCGAGTGGTCGTATAATAAAAACGTGTTATAAATCAAATGAAGTCAGATGTGAAAATTATTTGTAAAACAAGTCTAATGGAGAGATTTTATGAAACCGAATATTATTTTCTATTTTTCAGACCAGCAGCGTTGGGATACACTTAACGGTACCCTTATGCCAAACGTATGGGAGTTGGGAGAAGAGGGCTTGTTTTTTGAAAATTCTTTTACGTGCCAGCCTGTATGTGGCCCGGCCCGTGCGTGCCTGCAAACAGGTCAGTATGCAACTGAAAACAAATGCTATTGGAACGGAATAGCACTAAAAGAGAATACAAAAACCTTAGCCGATTATTTTAATGAAAATGGTTATGATACAGCGTACATAGGAAAATGGCACCTTGCATCAGACCGTTACCCGGGCATAGGTGTTCATTGTGAAAAAACTGCTGTTCCCAAAAGTCGGCAAGGAGGGTATAAGTATTGGCGAGCAGCCGATGTTTTGGAATTTACATCTCACGGATATGACGGATACGTATTTGATGAAGCAGGTAAGCGAATTGATTTTACCGGTTACAGAGCAGACTGTATAAACGATTTTGCCATTGAGTATGTTAATAACCATAACGGCGAAAGGCCATTTTTTATGTTTATATCTCAGCTTGAACCTCATCATCAAAACGATAGGGGACATTTTGAAGGGCCAAAGGATACTGTCGATGATTTCCGAGACTATCCTTTGCCGGAGGATTTAACCTTTCTCAATGGGGATTATAAAGAAGAATACCCTGACTACCTTGCCTCCATTCACGCCCTTGATATAAATGTAGGCAGGCTGATAAAAACACTTAAGGAAAAGGGAATATACGATAACACTGTTATTGTGTATACAAGCGACCACGGATGTCATTTTAAAACACGAAATGCTGAATATAAACGCAGCTGTCATGATTCAAGCATACACACGCCACTTGTGTTCGGTGGTGGAGCTGTCAAGAAGGGTGGTCATATAGACTGTTTGGCAAGTCTTGTTGATATTCCACCAACACTTTTAAGTATTGCAGATATAGAGGTTCCCGAAAGCTATTCGGGTAACGTTCTACCGGTTGCAAATAAAGAGGTCCCTGAAAGGGATTGTGTTTTTATTCAAATAAGTGAGTCGCATATAGGAAGAGCTGTACGAACAAAAAAATGGAAATATTCTGCGCGTGCAATAGGTTCGGGCTGGCACAAACCAAATGCAATTCACTATTTTGATGATTATCTATACGATATAGAAAATGATTCGTGTGAGAAAAACAACCTTGTTAATAACAAAAGCTATGAAAAAATTCTTGTTATGATGCGTAGCTTACTTGCAAGGGAGATGGTTAATGCAGGCGAAAGAGAGCCTGTTTTTCACAAACCACTAAAAGTAAAAAAATACTGATAATTTTTAATTAGTGATGTGGGAGAGGGATAGTATGAGAACAATAGCCTTGAAAACAATTTCATTGATTGTTTGTGGTGTAATTATTTTGTTGAGCTTTGCAGGATGTGCCAAGGCTCCTCAGAGAGAAGGGGATTTTAGAGTTACTGCTTACGTGAGGGGCGAGTTTATTCAGTCCGGCGAGGCTCTTCATCCTGAAGATTTTGATATAATTACAGATGTTATTCTTTTTGAGTGCGCATCATTTAATAATAAAGGTGAAATAGTTTACGATAAAGATATACTTGAAATCGCTCTCAAAAATCTACGTACTGCAATAGGTAACAGAGATGTGGATATTACGCTTAATTTATTAGGACCCGGAGCTTCAACTGACTCTACCGTATGGGAGGAGCAGATGGAATCACAAAGCGATGAACACAACAAGGCATTTAAAAGTGGAGTTTTAGAAGAAAACATTGTAAAAATACTTGATGAATATAATTTCGACGGTGTACATTTTGATTATGAATATCCGTTATCCAAAAAAGCGTGGAGGATTTATAATAAATTCCTTGTATCTTTAGATGAGAAGTTGGGTGAACGTACTCTCGGTGTTGCATTTGTGAATTGGAATATAAAATATACTCGCAAAGCAGCAAACGCAGTTGATTACTTTGAGCTTATGACCTACGATTATGTTGACAGCGAAGGTAGACACGCTACCTATGACGATACTGTAACAATTATTGAAGATATGGAGCTTAAAGCTATACAGCCCTATAAAGTAAATATCGGACTTCCTTTTTATTCAAGACCTACTGATATGTCTGCATATTGGTATGGATACAGCCAATGCTTTGAAGATATAGATGCTGACGGTTGGTACCATTGCGATGAAATCAATAAAGATTTTTGGTTCAATACACCTTCTGTAATCAAAAATAAAACAGATTATGCTGCAAATAACGGTTACGGTGGTGTTATGTTTTGGCACTATACCTGCGACCTGCCTTCATCACAGGAGGGTTCTCTTATACGTGCTATCGGCGATTCTGTGGAAAAGGCAGATATGTAATTTAAATTTTCCGAATATAACGGTTTTAAATACCTTGGTTACGAAAAGCACAGAGTATTTACCTACTGCCGAATAACGAAAAACAATTAGCCGACTGATTTCTCAGCCGACTAATTGTTTTTTATTTGGAAAGAACTGAATTTTAGATTTAAGAAACAAGCAGTCAATAATATGTTATATTACCTGAGCCTAAATTAAACCGAGTGCGAAGCATCAGCAACGTTTATTTTTCTGCCCCACAAATTCTGCATTTTTTGCCTATAAATACGTGGCCGTCTGCTTCAATTTCGCCATAGGTAGCTGCAAGTGCAATTAAATCTGCCTCACTTACTACTCCGTCTGCGTTAATATCGCAGGCGTATTTTTCTGCAGTTGAAAGCTTTGTTGGGTTTTCAATAGCGTGCTTTATTGTGCTAAGCTCCGAATTTTCAAAGGCAACACCGTTTGCGTTAAAGTCACCAACCTCATATACAGTAATAGTCTTTAAGCCGTTTATTAAAAGGTGCATAAGGGATGCATCAATAGCATCAAGGTAACCATCGCCACTAAGGTCGTACCTTATAATGTTATTGTAGGCTGCAGTTTCACTTTGCTCGTGGTCGCCTGCAAGTATTGAGTTTACAAGTGCCTGGTAATCGTTTATATCAACTGTTGCGTCGCTGTTAACATCACCAATGTTAGAAACGGAGTAGTAGCCTGTTTCGCCTATTTCTACAGGTGTGTAAAGCACGCTTTCGGTAAATACAGGCAATGAGCCGGGTGTGTTGCTGTTCTGTCCCCAAACCTGCTCGGTGTTGCCGTTTTGTAAGAGGTAAGCAACCTGACCGTTTTCAAACTGAGCCTTTGTTTTCTTAACTGCACCGTCATCTTCAATTGCAAGGCTGTAGCTGTTTTCAATTATACCGTGGCCTGTAATACCGTGAGCATCAGAGAAGTTTGAAAGCACAAGACCTGTGTTGAAGCAGTTTGAGATTGTAGCATCATCGCCATCACCAACAATACCACCTACACATATACCACCCTTGATATAGCCTGTGTTAAAGCAGTTTGTAATTGAGGAGTAACCGTAAACATTACCCACAATACCACCTGTTGCTGAGGAATAACCGTTGATTACAACACTACCTGTATTTGAGCAATGGCTGATTTCTGAGCCGGCGTGGTAACCAACAATACCACCGATAGAGCCTCTACCGTTTACAGGGATGTTGGAGTGGCAGTTTATTATGCTACCTGCGTTATAGCCAACAATTGCGCCTGTGTTACTACCACCGTAAACGTAACCGTTTGTGAGTGTAATGTTTTTAATTGAGTAATAATCGTTAGCTGCAAACATACCAACATTATCAACCTCGGGAGTATTTATATAAAGTCCGCTTACTGTGTGGTTTTGTCCGTCAAAATCAACCCACGCAAAGCCTTTAATAGGCGCCCATTCACGTAAAACAGGGCTGTAGTTTTCTGCAGAGTCATCGGTTGAATATGAGCCGTCGCTATAGAAGGTGTAGCCGGGGTTCAGGTCAATATCGTTCAAAAGAATAGCACCTGCGTTATCACCATAGCCATCACCGTCGCCATCAATAGTGCCCTCTGAATAGTTTTTAGCATACCAGAAAAGCTGACCGGCATTTTCAATTTGTGCTATATAGGAGTAATTATCTTCATCAAACAATACGCTTGCAGGCTCGTAGCCGTTACATACTGAGCAAAAGCCGTTTGCATCAAAGGTATGCGCAGCCTTAACAGCATCGTTAACATAACCACATTCGCAGGCATTCCAGTGAAAATCACTGTCGAAATCGTAGCTATCGTAGGAGTGAGCAATAGTTTCAATTTCTGTATCGCAGCAGCTATGCAAAAGCTTATGGCTGTTTTCATCGTACTGCTCTATATACGTTAATGAGCTTGTGTGGTTGGTGTAATCATAATCGCCGTAATAACGGTGGCACACCTTACATACAGCAGCTTCTGTACAGGTTGCAACACCACCGTAGCAGTCTTCTATTTCTATTACCTGGTACTGTGTGCAGCCCTCACGTGTACAAACGTAGCGCTGGTGCTTGCCATATTCGTTGCTATATGTCCAATTACTGTGAATATGGTTGTTATCGTTCTCACCAAGGAGCTCGGAGTTTGAATAATATGCAGTTGTTCCTCCACAGTCATAGCCCTTGTAAACCCTTGCACCGTTCCATACAGGGTAAATATCTGTATCAATAGTCTGGCCCCAGGGGAGTGTACCTTCACTTGTAGCGCCGTTAAGCAGGTAAGCTACCTCACCGTTTGCAAATTGCTCTGCAGTTTTACCACCTGTGCCGTTGTCGGAATCTGCAAGGTAGTAAACATTTTCAGAAATATAGTCGTTTGTTAAAGCGCCGTCAACTTTTGTACCGTTTTCGTAAACAAGTGCTGTTGAATAGGAATTTTTTGTAATACACGGATAATCATAGTTCGAAACCGTACCACTATAGACCGCCGCAAAAGAATCTGCGCTTTCACCTTTGATAACAGTATCGGTAACAAAGCAGTTTTCAATCGTACCGTTTGACATACCTGCAAAAGCTGCACTTTTCTTGCCATTAATATACGAATCCGTAATGCCGAGATTTTTAACTATACCGTTACCGATACTACCGAAAAGTGCGGAATAGCTTGCATCTGTATCATCAAGATAAATACCCGAAATCGTATGGTAATTGCCGTCAAAAACACCGTTAAATGTTGTATTTGAGCCGTTGCCTATAAGTCGCCATTCACGGAGATTATCTGTATTCTCGGTAAGATTTCCGTTTTCGTCAACAAGATTTTCGTTGATTACAATGTCATTCATAAGAATAGCATTGTAAGTTGCAGTCCAGTTATTATTATAGCTGCTTACCTCTTCTGCGAACCAATAAAGCTGACCTACGTTGTAAATTTCATAGTAGCCGTCTTCGTTAAGTGTTGCAGGCTGGTAATTCTTACAATATTTGCAATATCCTTTTTCATCATAATGAGTCTGTGTCGGATGCGCAACTTCGTTTGTATAGCCCAAAAATTCATCAGTCAGACAAGAATATCCGTAATAAACCTTTTCACCGTCGAAATTCGGGTAAGCATCTTCACCGATAGTCTGTCTCCAGATGCCGTCAGGGGAAGAGTTGTTAAGAAGGTATGCTATTTCGCCCGTTGCGAATTTTTCTGCAGTTGTGGGAGTTGTTTCAAAAATATTGTAGATATCACCATATAGCGTGCCTTGTTCGGCTGAGATTTCAAGATAATAATTATTTTTGTTGCCGTTTATATTACCGGACGGAACGCTTCCGACTATACCCTGATCAACATTACCCGTACTGAAGCAATTATTAAGTGACCCATAATTGGAAATCGAACCTGCAATTCCGCCAACGTCACCGTAATTTGCCATATGGTGTATAATAGTTGTGTTAAGATTATAGCAATCCGACACGGTTCCATTTCTACCTATGCTACCGGCAATTGCACCAATGTTATCCAGAGCATTGAGATAAGAATTCACAACACCAACATTTTTTACAATAAAGGATATTCCGTATCCTATAAGTCCGACTTTTTTAACTTTTTCATCACTGAAATACAATCCGCTTACAGTATGGCCGTCGCCATCAAAAACACCCTCGAAGATGGCTCCGTGACCTATTGGTGTCCATTGTAGGAAATCTGAGCCATCACCTACAAGATTTCCTGCACTATCAACAACGTTTTCATTCACAATAATATCGTCTGTTAAAACCGCGTTTGCTTTGGTATTCTGCTGGATGTCTGTCAAGGTGCCGTTTACAAGACCTGCAAACCAATAAAGCTGACCTGCATTTGCAATTTCATACACCTGGTCGGTATAACCGTCACCGTCAACATCATACTTATCGCTTACTTCTGTTGCCGCTTCGTAAACCCCCGCACAGCCGTGTGCACAAAGGCCGTTTTCCATTACGTGAGATGTACAAGCAACACCGCATATTGTGCAATACCCTTTTGAAAAACTATGCTCTATGTAAATCACACCTTGACCCAAATTCGCATAACCTAAGTAAATGTCGTTATTTACGTCTTCAATAACGCCGTAATTTAATATAGTACCGTTATTAATAAGCTCACCGTGATTAATAAATGTTGCTCCCTTGTCAACCGTTAATGTTTGACCTTCATTTATGGTTAAGCTCTGACCGCTTTCGAGTCTGAATATATATTCAACAATAACTTTATTTCCGTAAAATGCACCGATGCCGTTTTGGAAAACGATTCCCTCATTTATGGTAAGAGTGCCGGGCTCTCCCTTCGCACCGGCAAGAGTGTATCCTCCACCGCCGATTGGGTCACCATCCCATCTGTCTCCGTATGTAGTTGCAATTACAATACCTCCGTTAACTGTAACATTTCCTCCGGGGCCCATGTCACCGCCCCCGCCGATACCGGCGCCGTAACGACCGGCTTTTGCATTAACAATACCACCGTTAACGATGAGTGTCCCACCGTTTCCTTCGTCGGAGCCACCTATACCGGCACCATAATCACCGCCTTGAGCATTAACGCTGCCACCGTTGATGGTAACTATTCCTCCGTTACTGTAACAACC
>JAZSBS010000063.1:0-4551 GCA_045602525.1 Acutalibacteraceae bacterium | reverse complement strand
AATATAGTCCCTTATGTGCGGCAACACATAAATAATCAATATTCATATCTTTCATATTAATATCCATTACACCTGCGCCTTGTGCGGCATCTACACCAAATAAAATACCTCTTTGTTTGCAAAAGTCGCCAATTTTTTTAAGCGGTAATGTTTTACCTAAAACATTTGATGCTGCGGTGCAAAATACCATTTTTGTCTTTTGGTTTATTGCTTTTTTAAAATTCTGCAGTGTAATGTTATCATCTTCAAATGATACTTGTGCCATTGTATAATCTACATTTATCGACTTTAGCGGTCGCATAACTGCATTATGCTCTAAATCAGATACAACTATATGGTCACCGTTACCCAAAACACCCTTTAATACATAGTTAATACTTTGGGTACAATTGGGTGTAAAAACAACCGTTTCAGGCCCATTGCTATTAAAAAATTCCGATACCTTTTCACGTGCTTCATACACAGTCATTGCCGCCTGCTGAGATAGCTTGTGTCCGCTTCTGCCTGGATTAGCGGATAATAACTTCAGCGCATTAATAACAGCATCAACAACACTTTTTGGTTTGTGCCCTGTTGTTGCCGCATTATCAAAATATATCATAATTATTCACCTAAATTTCTATATTTTACAAAAGCAGCCCTGTTGGGCTGCTTTTTAATTACCTATACAATACTATTAATTTCTAAAATTTTAACGCCCGAATTCATTAAGGCACCGCTTATTTTTTGTCGATTGCCTTCTGCCACAATGACATATCCACAACCAACATTACCGTTTTGATTAGTTTTACGTTCTATATATGCCTTAAAGCCTTGTTTGCGTAGCAAATCTCTGCCTTTTATTGCATAGGTGATTGAACTCACCGAAATAATATGGCGTTGCATAAATAACTCTCCAACCAAAAATAGATAGATAAAATCTACACTATATAATATGCAACGATAGCAATAACTGTCAATCACTATTCAAAACCTGACGTTTGTAATAGGTGAAAAATACTGTAAATGCAATTGGAAATACAATCATACCGATTATACCACCTGCACGAAGTCCTAAAAAAATAAAAATCAGTGTAAAAAGTGGATTAATACCAATTTGCTTGCCAATAATTTTGGGCTCAACAAAATTCCTGGCCACAGTAATCAGAAAATATAGAACCACAAGTCCTATGCCCAATCTATACTCGTTTTGTAAAAACATAACAATAGCCCACGGCAGTAAAATTGTACCTGTACCAATAACAGGTAGCAAATCAAGTATGGCTACTAGAGCCGCTAATAAAATAAAATTCTTAATTTTAAGCAATAAAAATCCAACTGAAAGTTCGCAAAAAGTAATGATAAAAAGCCAAAAATACCCCACTATAAACTTTAAAAAACATTCAGTAAAAATATTATTAATATCGGCAACAAGTCTGTAAAATTTATTGCTCAAAAACCCTCTTACAAATTTTAAAAGTCTAAAATAATCCTTCGAAATATAATATGTTGCAACCACTGTAACAACACAACTTATAAGCAACGTTGGTAATTTTTTTATAAAAGCAGTAACTGTATTTGAAAAATAGACACTGATTTTTGCAATAAAACTATTAAATGTATCGTATGAAAATCTTTTAATTGTAGTTTGAAACTCGCCGTCAATATTTTTAAATAAATTTTCAAAATATTTGTAAAGATTTTCAATATACCGTTTTATACTACCGCTGTGATTTGAAAGATAATAAATCAATCTATTTATCTGTGAATACAAAAGCCAACAAAGCAATGTTACAAGAATTATCACCGTTACAAAAACAACAACCGATAAAACAGCCGCGCAATTTTGCTTTTTAATTTTTGTTTTTTTAGATAAAAAATCAGCGGGCTTTTGTACTGTGTAAGCAATAATTATACCGATTAAAAAAGGAAAAAAATAAATCGCTGCCACTTTGAATAATAGATATACAATAATAACCCAAACAGAAAAATAGGTAAAATTTACAATAAATTTTTTCTTTTCATCTAAATTCATTTAAATTTTCACCGCCTTTTAATTATAATATCACCAAATTTTCCGTTCATATATAATTAAATATTGATTTTTTAAAAAGTGTGTAGTATACTTAAAAAATGTCGATTTATATAATAAATCGCGTTATTTCAGGAGGTTAAAAATGATTTATACCGCAATTATGGGACACGGTGTTGTCGGCTCAGGTGTTGCTGAAATACTGATTGGTCATAACTCTTTAATAAGTCAGAAAATAAAAGATGAAATAGATGTTAAGTACATTCTTGATCTGCGTGACTTTAATAATCTTTCCTATTCAAATAAATTTATAAAGGATTTTGAACTCATCGCAAACGATGATGATATACAAATTGTTGTTGAGGTTATGGGAGGCGTCAATCCTGCCTATGATTTTGTAAAGCGATGCTTGCTTGCAGGTAAAAGCGTTGTTACCTCAAACAAAGAGCTTGTTGCTGTGAAGGGTGCTGAACTTTTGGCAATTGCTAAAGAAAAGAATGTAAACTTTCTTTTCGAGGCAAGTGTTGGTGGCGGTATACCGATATTGCGACCAATTGCTCAATGCCTCGCCGCAAACGAATTAACCGAGATTAAGGGTATTCTTAACGGAACAACAAACTACATTTTAAATAAAATGATAGTAGACAATATGGATTTCGACTCGGCGCTCGCTTTGGCTCAGGAAATGGGCTTTGCTGAAAAAAATCCTGCAGCAGATATCGAAGGTCACGATGCTTGTCGCAAGATATGCATTCTTGCTTCACTTGCCTTTGGCAAACATGTTTACCCAGAGCAGGTATCAACCAATGGTATAACCGATATAACACTTACAGATGTTGAATATGCTGACTCTTTTGATTGCGCAATAAAGCTTATCGGTAGCGCAAAAAAATACGATGATGGCAAGATAACAGCAAACGTTAAACCAATGCTCGTAAGCCGCAGCCATATACTGTCTGATGTTGATGGTGTGTTTAACGCAATTATGGTTACGGGTGATGCTGTCGGTGATGTAATGTTCTACGGTAGAGGTGCTGGCAAAATGCCGACTGCAAGTGCTGTTGTTGCTGACGTTATTGACTGCGCTAAACATATTCACTCGCGCAAATATATTGATTGGTCAGAAGGCTCAGCGGATTATGTTGTTACACCTGACGAAAAGGTTCGTCTGTATGTATATATTCAGTCAAGTGATTATGATATGATATGCCAAAATTTTTCCACAATATTCTCTGATATAACTTGGCATATTAAAAACGATTTCAAAAAAGAGATCGCATTTATTACTAACGAAGATTATGAAAGCGCTCTTATGGAAAAAATCAATTCTATAAAAGCCGATACAGTAAAGGTTATGCACACCTTATTTTAGGAGGTCAGATATATGGCACTTATAGTTAAAAAGTTTGGCGGTTCATCCGTAAAGGATGCCAAACACGTATTTAATGTTGCCAAAATTATTGTTGATGAATATAAAAATGGCAACGATGTTATTGTGGTAGTATCAGCCCAAGGCGACACTACTGATGATTTGATAGAAAAAGCTATGGAAATTAATCCTACTACCCCACTTAAGCGCGAGATGGATATGTTACTTACAGCAGGAGAGCAAATCTCGATAGCACTTCTTGCAATGGCAATTGATAAACTTGGTTGCCCGGTAATCTCATTGCTTGGTTGGCAGGCGGGTTTCAGCACCGACTCACATCACGGTAAGGCAAGAATTAAGAAGATTAACACCGAGCGTATGAAAACTGAGCTTTCCAAAGGCAATATAATTATTGTTGCGGGCTTCCAGGGTCTTAATAGGTATGATGACCTTACCACACTTGGTCGCGGAGGTTCTGATACAAGCGCAGTTGCAATTGCAGCCGCTATGAGCGCTGACCGTTGTCAGATTTATACAGACGTTGATGGTGTATACACCGCCGACCCACGCAAAGTTAAGGGCGCTGTTAAAATGGATGAAGTACAGTACGACGAAATGCTTGAGATGGCAACACTTGGCGCACAGGTACTTAACAACCGTTCGGTTGAAATGGCTAAAAAATATAATGTTGAACTGGAGGTTCTTTCAAGCCTTGAAAGAAAACCCGGCACTATTGTAAAGGAGCACGTTAAAATGGAAAAAACATTAATTCGCGGCGTAGCAAAGGATACAAGCGTTACAACAATATCTGTAGTTGGTCTTAAAGACCAACCCGGTGTTGCTTTTAAATTGTTTAACAAACTTGCACAGTTCAAGGTAAATGTTGATATTATTTTACAATCTGTTGGTCGTCACGGTACAAAGGACATCACCTTTACCGTATCACACGAACAGATGGATGATGCAATCAAGGCTATGGAATCAATGAAGGGCGTATTTGAATATCAGGATCTTAAGGTTAACAACGGACTTTCAAAGATTTCTATCGTGGGCGCAGGTATGGAAAGCAACCCAGGCGTTGCATCAAAAATGTTTGAGGCTCTTTACGATGCAGATATTAACATTCATATGATTTCAACCAGCGAAACCAAAATTTCGGTACTTATCAATA
>JAZSBS010000062.1:0-18519 GCA_045602525.1 Acutalibacteraceae bacterium | reverse complement strand
ATGCAAAAAAACAGTGGAAAAAATTAAATGCATATAGTATAATGAAAAAGTCAATATATTCAAATGAGGTAATTTAATGAAAATTATTATCGTAGGCTGTGGAAAAATAGGCTCTATTTTGATAGAAAGCCTTGAAAGTGAAGGCCATGATGTTACTGCTGTTGACAACAACCAAAAGGTTATAGATGAAATAAGTAACATCTATGATGTTATGTGTGTGTGCGGCAACGGTGTTGATAACGATACACTCAATGAGGCAGAAGTGTCAAAAGCCGAATTATTAATTGCGGTAACAAGTTCAGACGAAATCAATATGCTTATCTGCTTTATTGCCAAAAAAATGGGTGCTGCACATACCGTAGCACGTGTCCGTAATCCTGAATTTAATGATAAAAGAATGGGACAAGTTAAGCAGTATCTTGATATATCGCTTACCATTAACCCCGAACTGTTAGCCGCGCAAGAAATTTTTAATATTTTAAAATTACCTGCCGCTATTAACATAGAAACCTTTTCAAGAAGAAATTTTGAAATGGTTGAGATGATTCTTAAAGAAGATTCACATCTTGATGGTATGAGTCTTATAGATTTGCGCAAAAAGTATAAGGCTAACTTTTTGATTTGTGTTGTAAAACGTGGTGACGAAATATACATTCCTGACGGTAATTTCGTGCTTAAATGTGGCGATCATATTTGTCTTACGGCTAATTTTTCAGAAGTTCAAAAGCTGCTTAAGATGCTTGGTCTTTCAAAGAAACACTCAAAAAATGTTATGATATTAGGGGCTAGCACCACAGCTTATTATCTTTCAAAAATGCTATTGCGTTCAGGCAGCGATGTAACAATAATCGACAAAGACCGTGAACGATGCAACAAATTTGCAGAGATATTGCCCAATGCTGTTATAATAAATGGTGATGGTGCGCAGCAAGAAGTGCTTATGGAAGAGGGAATAACCTCGGTTGATGCGTTTGCTTCGCTTACGGGTATGGATGAAGAAAATATACTTATTGCCTTTTTCGCACAGTCGCAAAATGTGCCACGAGTTGTGGCAAAGGTAAACCGTAATGAACTAGCGTCGATGGCAGAAAAATTAGGTTTGGACTCTATTGTATCACCTAAAAAAGCAGTATCAAATGTTGTTACAAGCTACGCTCGCGCACTTCAAAACACAGTTGGTAGTAATGTTGAAACAATGTACAAGCTGATGAACGGTAGTGTTGAGGCGCTTGAATTTAATGTTCAAACTGATTTCAAGAGCCAGCATATACCTCTTAAAAATATGAAACTCAAAAACGACGTTCTTATTGCAGGCATAATCAGAAAAAGAAAAGCCTTTGTTCCTACAGGTGATGATGAAATAATTGCAGGTGATAAGATTATAGTAATAGCAAAGTCTAAAGAGCAAAAAATGAACGACCTTGCAGATATTTTGAGGTAGAATACGATGAATAAAAAAATGGTATTCAGAACGCTCGGCAGAATAGCGCAGATTATTTCGTTGCTATTATTAATTCCGGCCGTGGTGGCTGTTATTTATAATGAAACAAAGCAATTGTTTGCATTTTGTATTACGGCTGCGGGTGCTTTTTTGACCGGGCTTGTGATAGTATTGCTTACAAAAACCAAAAACCGTGTGATATATGCTAAGGACGGCTTTGCCATTACCTCGCTTGCGTGGATTGTTATGGCTGTAGTAGGCGCCGTGCCATTTGTGATATCGGGCGACATTCATTCGTATGTAGATGCTATATTTGAAACGGTTAGCGGATTTACAACAACAGGTGCATCTATTCTTGCAGATGTAGAGTCAATGAGCCGAAGTATGCTTTTTTGGCGCAGCTTTACTCACTGGATAGGCGGCATGGGTGTGCTTGTGTTTGTTATGGCAATTATACCTAATTTTACCGATCGCTCGATCCACATTATGCGAGCAGAAATGCCGGGTCCCGTAATAGGTAAACTTGTGCCTCGTGTTAAAGATACCGCAAAGATACTGTATCTTATTTATATTTTCCTTACCATTTTACAAACGGTTTTGTTGCTGGCTGGCGATATGACTTTGTTTGAAAGCCTTGTGCATACGTTCGGCACAGCAGGTACGGGCGGTTTTGGTATTAAGGCAGATAGCATTGCCTCATACAGTCCATATTGTCAATGGGTTATTGCCATATTTATGCTGATATTCGGCGTAAACTTTAATTTGTATTATCTACTTCTATTGCGTCGTATACGAACAGCGTTTAAAAGTAGTGAACTGTGGTGCTATTTATCGATTGTTTTTGTTAGTATTACCGCAATTACCGTAAATGTTATTCCCATCTATAAAAATCTTTCTACCGCACTTCGTACTTCGGTGTTTCAAGTGGCATCTATTGTTTCTACAACCGGTTTTGTTACTGCTGATTTCGATTTGTGGCCTGGTCTTTCAAAGGCAATACTGTTGCTGCTTATGTTTTCGGGTGCTTGCGCAGGCTCAACAGCGGGCGGTTTAAAGGTTTCACGAACAGTGATGCTCTTTAAATCTGTAGCTAAAGAAATAAAGAGAATGTTGCATCCTCGTTCGGTAGGCAAAGTGCATTTTGAAGGCAAGTCGGTTGAGGAAGCAACGCTAAATAGCGTGAGCACATATTTTGTAATATATATGGTATGTTTTTTTACAATCTTTTTGCTTATCGCACTTGAGCCTTTTGGTTTTGAAACAAATTTTTCGGCTGTAGCTGCGTGTTTTAACAATGTCGGACCGGGCTTTGCCGGTGTTGGACCAACTTCAAACTATAGTGCATATACCGATTTTTCAAAGATTGTTCTATCATTTGCCATGCTGCTTGGACGTCTTGAAATATTCCCAATTATTATATTTCTTTCTCCACGCACTTGGATAAAGAAAAAATAACAAAGGTGGCAGTTATGCTTAAACAAAAAATATTTTCATCTTCACGAACGATAATATTTGGATTTGCCTCAGTGATTCTTATAGGCACATTATTGCTTATGCTACCGTTTTCTTCAAAAAGCGGCACGGCAACACCTTTTTTAGACTGTCTGTTTACTGCCACTTCAAGTAGTTGTGTTACAGGTCTTGTTGTTCACGACACAGCGACACATTGGTCGCTGTTTGGTCAGATCGTTATAATGCTTATGATACAAATAGGCGGCATGGGGATAGTAACGATGTCTATACTCGCCATTATGCTATCGGGCAAAAAAATAAATCTTATGCAAATAAGCACAATGCAAGAATCTATTTCTGCTCACAAGGTGGGTGGAATAATACAACTTTCAAGATTTATAATTGTTACAAGTCTTGTAATTGAATTGCTGGGTGCTGTAGCATTTTCGTTTGTTTTTTGCCGAGATTATGGATTTTTAAAGGGTATTTGGATGGCGGTTTTTCATTCTATATCTGCTTTTTGCAATGCTGGTTTTGATTTAATGGGTGAAACTGCAAAATTTTCTTCACTTACAGGCTATGTCTATAATCCTTTGGTTAATATAACTGTTATGTTGCTTATAATCATAGGCGGTATAGGTTTTCTTACTTGGGATGATATTAAAACAAATAAATGGCACATAAAAAAATACCGCGTGCAAAGCAAACTTATATTTTTTTTAACGGCAATACTTATTTTTGTACCCACGTTATATTTTTTCTTCTTTGAGTTTAATGAGTTAAGTTTTGGAAAAAGAATACTGGTTTCACTATTTCAAGCCGTAACACCGCGAACTGCAGGTTTTAATACTGTTGATGCGTCAGAATTATCGGAAACAGGCAACGCAGTCGTATCTCTGCTTATGCTTATAGGCGGCGCGCCGGGGTCTACCGCGGGCGGCATGAAGATAACTACTGTTGCGGTGCTTTTTGCCGCCGCTGCGTCGGTATTTCGCAAACGTGACAGCGCACATATTTTAAAAAGAAGAATAAGTGATGAAGTTGTAAAAAATGCTGCAACAATTTTGGTTATGTACGTAACGTTGTTCGTGTTTGGCGCGATGGTTATAAGCAGCGTAGAAAACCTGCCGCTTACAAAGTGCCTTTACGAAACAGCATCTGCTATAGGAACAGTGGGTCTTACTACGGGTATTACAACACAACTTGGCTCTGTTTCAAGAATAATTTTGATTATTCTTATGTATATGGGTAGAGTAGGTGGCCTTACTATAGTTTTTGCGACTCTCGGGGGAGCACAAAAAAATCTTGTTAAATATCCGCAAGAAACCATTACGGTAGGTTAGAAAGGTGATTGTATGAAAAATATATTGTTAATAGGTATGGGTCGTTTTGGTAAAACAATGGCGGCAGAGCTTGATAAATTGGGACATCAGGTAATGGCTGTAGATAATAGAGAGAAGTGTATAAACGAATGTATTGATTTTGTAACAAATGCGCAGATTGGCGACAGTACAAATCCTGAATTTCTTAAAAGTTTAGGAATCGATAATTATGATGTTTGTATAGTAACGATTAAGAAAGATTTTCAGAGTTCGCTTGAAACCACAACGCTGCTTAAAGATATGGGTGCAAAACTGGTTGTATCACGTGCGGCAAGTGATTTTCACGCAAGATTTTTGTTGAGAAACGGCGCTGATAAGGTTGTTTTTCCCGAAAAGCAGATGGCAAAATGGGCCGCTGTTCGTTATGGCTCAAACAATATGCTTGACTATGTAGAAATTGATGAAAATGTTTCTATATTTGAGTTGGATGCACCTCATAACTGGGTCGGCAAAACAGTTGCACAGATTGATGTTAGAAAAAAATACAATATCAATATACTTGGAATGTTTGTGGATGGAAAATTATCAGTAACGATGGGTCCTGATACCGTGTTTACAGCAGAGCACCCCATTTTGGTGCTTGGAAATTACAAGGATGTGCAAAAATGCTTTAAATTATGATATATATTTGCTTGACAAATTTTACAAATAATATTACAATATATCGTGTAGTGGCGTGTAAAAATTCGCCATAACAAGAAGTAAAATGTTTTTTTGGAGGAAATAATAATGATTAGTGCCGACGATTTTAGAAATGGCATTACTTTTGAAGAGGACGGTCAAGTTTTGCAGGTTGTTGAATTACAACACGTAAAACCGGGCAAGGGCGCAGCTTTTGTAAGAACAAAGACCAAGAACGTAATTACAGGTGCGGTTATTGAAAAATCATATAACCCAACTGCAAAGTTCCCAACGGCTTACATCGAGCGCAAGGATATGGAATATTCTTATCAAGACGGTGACCTTTATTACTTTATGGATCAGGAAACTTATGAGCTTGAGCCCATCAACGCAGCTGAACTTTCGGACAACTTTAAGTTTGTAAAGGAAAATATGGTATGTAAGGTTCTTTCTTACAAGGGTAAGGTTTTCGGTGTAGAGCCCCCCACATTTGTTGAACTTACCGTTACAGCTACCGAGCCTGGCTTTGCAGGTAACACCGCCACAAACGCTACTAAGCCTGCAACGCTTGAAACAGGTTGTGAAATCCGTGTACCACTCTTTATTAACGAGGGTGAGGTTGTTCGTATTGATACCCGCACAGGCGAGTATATGGAACGCGCATAATTAAGGAGAATGAAAATGGATATTTGTGAAAAGATTGCATATATAAAGGGCCTTGCAGAAGGACTTTCACTTGACACCGACAGTAAGGAAGGTAAAATTCTCACTGCTATTATTGACCTTTTAGGTGATATTACAGAAGAAATTTGTGATATTGAAGATGCTTGTGACGATATGAGCGAGCAGATTGATGCAGTTGATGAAGATCTTGCTTCTTTGGAAGATATTATCTATGAAGATGATGATTGTGATTGTGACTGCTGTGAAGACGATTGCGATTGTTGCGATGATGAGCTTTACGAGGTAGAATGCCCTGCTTGTAACGACATCATTTATCTTGATGCTGAAATGCTCGAGGATGAAGGCATTGATTGCCCTAACTGCGGCACACACTTAGAGTTTGATTTCGATTGCGATTGTTGCGATGAAGACTGCGATTGCTGTGAAGAAGCTGAATAATATTTAAAACTTAAAAATTGCCGCGCCGTTTTCGTTTGCTTGACGATTGGGTGCGGTTTTTTTGATAAAGGAAATTGTAATGAACAGTACGGAAGTTAAATTACAGTATGATGTTTGCACAATCAGTGATAGTGCGATGCCTGTTATAATTGTTGCTGCGGGTAGTTCTACCAGAATGAAGGGTATAAATAAGCAGTTTATGCCAATACTTGGCATTCCTGTAATTGCCCGAACTCTTATGGCATTTGAAAATTGTGTTGATATTTCAAAAATAATAATTGTTACAGCGCATGACAGCATACTTGATATGCAGCTTGTTTGTGAAAAGTATATGATAAGCAAGGTTGCTGATATTGTTGCAGGTGGTGACAATCGTCACCAGTCTGTCATAAAAGGTATTGAATGTCTTGATAAAAGCGATTTGAAGGTACTGATACACGACGGCGCTCGTCCTTTTGTGCAGTGTGATACAATCAGTGAGGTAGCGCACACGCTTGAGCATTTCGATGCGGCGCTTTGTGTCAGCAAAATAAACGACACTGTTAAAAAGATTTCAGATGATGGCAGAGTGTTATCTACTGTTGATCGCAGTATGTTATACGCGGCGCAAACTCCGCAGGGTGTTAATGTTATAAAATATAAAACTGCTTGCGCAGAACTTGATAATGTTGAAAAATTAACCGACGATGCATCGGTTATGGAGGCCGCAGGTTATAGTGTGAAGGCCATAATTGGCAGCAGTAAAAACATTAAGATTACAACGCCCGATGATATTGCTGTTGCAGAGGCTTTGATAAAAGGGGAGAGCGGATTATGAGGATAGGTCACGGTTATGATGTTCATCGTTTGGTTGAAAACCGAAGGCTTATAATAGGTGGAGTAGATATTCCTTATGAAAAAGGACTGCTTGGTCACTCTGATGCTGACGTGCTCCTTCATGCAGTAAGCGACGCGCTGCTTGGCGCGGCGGCTCTTGGTGATATAGGAAAACATTTTCCCGACACCGACCCTGCATATAAAGGGATTGATTCAAGAAAGTTGTTACGTCACGTTGTAAGACTTATAAAAGAGAGTGGATATACAGTTGGTAACATCGATTGTACCGTTATAGCTCAAAAACCCAAGCTTAAGGATTATATTGCGGATATGCGCAAGAGCATTGCAGAGGATTGCAATGTTGATATATCTTGCGTTAACGTGAAAGCTACCACCGAAGAAGGTCTTGGATTTACTGGAGATTATAGCGGCATATCGGCACATGCAGTTTGTATTTTGGAATAAATCTATGCAGCTTCCTCATAAATTTTATGGGGTGATTTAAATTGAAGCCGTTTATAATCTTTACTAAAAAAGGATTTTTTATAGCATTTTCTGTATTTGTCTGCATAGGGATTATATGCTGTGAGGTTTTTGCTGCGGGAAATAATACCAAGAACGCCAAAACCAATGCTGAAAGATTGACTTTTATTAAAAACTCAGGGTATACGGTTTTATCTGATAAACCAACTGTAAAAGCGGTAAGTATACCAGAAATTTTTTATGATGTATATGAAAATTACAATGCTTTACAGCAGTCAGCGGGATATGATTTATCATTATACAAAGGCTGTGAGGTAACATTGTATACGTATAAAATTAACCCGCCCCCCAATTATACGGATGAATGTGTTATAAATATGATTGTTTACAACGACAGAGTAATAGGCGGCGATGTATCCTCGACAGCACTTGGAGGATTTATGCTACCATTAAATAAAACAAAGGTGACACAGTGAAAAAACAAAGACTTGACAAATTTATTTCCAATCAGTTAATACTTTCAAGAAAGACCGTCCGCACAGGTATTCAGCGGGGTAGCGCTATCGTGAATGGTACGATTGTTCGGGATTCAGGAACAATAATCGACGCTGACAATGATAGCGTTACTTATGAGGGAAATATTGTTGGATATAAAGAATATGTATATATATTGATGAATAAGCCAAAAGGTATTTTATCTGCTTCTAATGATAAGTCGCGTCAAACGGTTGTAGATCTTGTGCCGGAGCATATTAAACGACAAGGGCTTTTTCCTGTGGGTAGGCTTGATAAGGATACAACCGGACTGCTGCTTATTACTGATGACGGCGTTTTTGCTCACAACTGCATTTCACCTAAAAAAGCTATATCAAAGTCATATATAGCCACACTTGACGGTGATATAAGTGATGATATGATTAGAAAGTTTAAAGAAGGAGTTGTTCTTGCTGATGGTACTCGTTGCAAGCCTGCGACGCTTGAGAGTATATCCGAAAATGTTGCGCGAATAATTATTACCGAAGGCAAATATCATCAAATAAAGCGAATGTTTGGTACTGTGGGTTTGGGTGTAAATGCTTTGCACCGAGAAGCTATAGGCAGACTTGCCTTGCCTGAGGGTATGATTACAGGCGAATGTATAGAAATGACGAAAGAACAGCTTGAAAAGAGCATTTTGAACAAATAAGTACAAAAGGTTAGATATTTTTAACAAAAGTGTTAAAAAAACATTGTGTGAAATAGTTATAGCATTTGTTAGAAAAGTTTGTTATAATACTATAGTAAATTAGGAATTTTATCAGGAGGTCCATTTTTATGGCAAGTTTATCTCTTCGCAACGTTTACAAAAGATACCCCGGTGGCGTAACCGCAGTATCTGACTTCAACCTCGAAATTAAGGACAAGGAATTTATAGTTTTCGTTGGTCCTTCAGGTTGCGGTAAATCTACAACACTTCGTATGGTTGCTGGTCTTGAAGAAATTACTGAAGGTGAGGTTTACATCGGCGATCGCCTTGTAAACGACGTAGCACCTAAAGATCGTGACATCGCGATGGTTTTCCAGAACTACGCACTTTATCCGCATATGACAGTTTTCGATAATATGGCATTTGGTCTTAAACTTCGCAAAACACCGAAGGATGAAATCAAGCGCCGCGTTGAAGAGGCTGCTCGTATCCTTGATATTGCTCACCTTCTTGAGCGTAAGCCAAAGGCTTTGTCAGGTGGTCAGCGTCAGCGTGTAGCACTTGGACGTGCTATTGTTCGTGAACCTAAGGTATTCTTGCTTGACGAACCTCTTTCAAACTTGGACGCTAAGCTTCGTGCACAGATGCGTACCGAGATTTCCAAGCTTCATCAGCGTTTGGGTACAACCTTTATCTACGTTACCCACGACCAGACCGAAGCTATGACAATGGCTACACGTATTGTTGTTATGAAGAGCGGCGTTATTCAGCAGGTTGATACACCTCAGAATCTTTACCTCTATCCTTGCAATCTTTTCGTTGCCGGCTTTATCGGTTCACCGCAGATGAACTTTATCGAGGCTAAGATTCTTAAAGAAGGCGATGACTTCTTTGCTGAATTTGGTTCAGAAGATACAAAGACTCGCGCAGGTGTTAAGTTTAAGATTAAACTCCCAGCTGAGAAGAATAAGGACGATGTTCTCGTTCCTTATGTTAACAAAGAAGTTATCATTGGTATTCGTCCTGAGCACGTTCACAATGAAGAAGAATTACTTGCAGCTAATCCTGATGGTATTGTTGAAGCTGATGTTGAAGTTACCGAGCTTATGGGTGCTGAAACATATCTTTATATGAACTGTGAAGGTCAGGCTATCAACGCACGCGTTGCTCCTACCAACACTGCTCGTCCCGGCGACAAGATCAAGATTGCTCTTGAACCCAGCAAAATTCATATCTTTGATAAGGATACCGAAATTACAATTTGTAACTAAGGTACTCAGAGGCTGCACCGCAATAGCGGTGCAGTTTTTTGTTTTAAAACAACAATTTAAACGCATATTTTATGTGCAATTCAGAAAAATCAAGACTTTTTTGTGTTTTTTGCAAAAAAAGTCTTGATTTTTTCTTTTGATGGTACTATAATACACTTAAGTGGTGAAAAGTGTATTAAAAAACCATAAAAGTGTATCAAAGTGGTGAAAGTGAGGTGGCAATTATGCTTTATGGCGGATACGACCATACAATAGATAAAAAGGGCAGAATTGCCATACCTGCCAAGCTGCGTGCCGAGTTTGGAGAATCTTTTATGATTTGCCGCGGCATATATGGTAAAAATTGTATATGTGTTTATCCAACAGAGCAATGGGACAAGCTTGTTGAGAAAATTGGTAATTTACCTTCTGCAAAATCAAGCGTTGTAAAGCGTTATCTGTACGAAGGTGCTTTTGAGGTAGAATTTGACTCACAGGGCAGAATACTTCTTCCCGCATCGCTGCGTGAGTTTGCTTCGCTTGAAGCAGAGGCTCATATAATTGGTGTAGATACCAATCTTGAAATTTGGAACAAAGAGCTTTGGCAGAAAGAAAATATGGAATATACACCCGAATCTATCGCTGCCATTGTTAATGAGCTTGATTTTTAATTATGGAATTTAAACATATATCAGTACTACTTGACGAAACGATTGATTCTTTAAATATTAAGCCTGATGGGATTTACGTTGACGGCACCGCAGGTGGAGCGGGTCATTCGCGTGAAATTGCAAAGCATCTTACCACGGGTAGATTAATTGCTCTCGATCGTGATCCTGACGCAGTAAAAACTGCAACAGAGCGTCTGAAAGACTATAATGCAACAGTTATACAATGCAATTTTGCTGATATGAGGCAGGCGGTTAATTCTCTTGGCATTGATAAGGTCGACGGAATTCTTTTGGATTTAGGCGTATCGTCGTATCAGCTTGATAACGGCAAAAGAGGCTTTTCATATAAATACGAGGCGCCGCTCGATATGCGCATGAGCCAAAGTGGCGTTACCGCCGCTGATTTGGTTAACACCTTATCTATAGATGAGCTTACAAAAATATTCCGCGATTACGGAGAAGAAAAGTTTGCTTATAAAATCGCGTGCAATATAGTAAAGCATCGCGAAAAGGGCAGAATTGAAACAACAACACAGCTGGCTGATATAATAGCAACCCGTTATCCTGCGGCATCAAGACGTGATGGTAATCCCGCAAGAAAGTGTTTTCAAGCGTTAAGAATTGCTGTAAATGACGAATTAGGAAGTCTTGAACGAGTTTTAGATATGGCGTTTGATATGCTTAATGTTAATGGTGTGCTTTCAATCATAACTTTCCATTCGCTTGAAGACAGAATAGTAAAGCAACGGTTTAAAAAATATACAACAGGATGCACCTGTCCGCCCGATTTCCCCGTATGTGTATGCGGTAAAAAACCGCGCGGAAGGTTACAATTTAAAAAACCTATTACAGCAACCGAAGAGGAATTAACAGTAAATCAGCGTAGCCGTAGTGCAAAGTTGCGCGCAATAGTTAAATTATAATTAAGATTTTAAAATAAAGGATGGCGGAAAAACGGTGGACAATTTAAAATATTATAATGATAGTCTGGCGTACGATTTTGAAATGTTTATGCCGCGTTCGGCGGAACCCGTAAGAAAAGATAATATTGTTAAATTGCCCCAGACCAAGCAACAGCGCCGTGCCAAAAAAAGCGCTGTAAAGCGTGTGTCGGCATCTGCATTTGCTGTTATGACAACCGTTTTTGTGCTTGCCGCAATGTGTAGCAATATCTTTTTAAGACTTCAGATAAACGAGGTAAACTCAAAAATAAACGATGTAAAGAGCGAAATCAATGCGCTTGAGAGTCAAAAAACTAGTCTTGAGGTAGAGCTTGAACGAGTAATATCATATTCTAATATTGAGCTTGAGGCAGCCGAAATCGGTATGCAAAAGATGGATAAAAATCAAGTTAAGTATATAAGGGTTAATGATAAAAATACTGCTGTTACCAAAGATGGTACAACAATTTTAAGTGATGGAGATTAAAGTGATACTTTTTTAAAAAAGGTAATATAATATTAACAATGAATACGAGAGTTGCGGCAAAAAGCCAACTCTCGTTTTCAAGCATAGAAAAGATAAGAAAATTTTACTAAGGAGGTAGGGCATAATGTCAATAAGACCAAATAAGCTTATGCTTAAAAGAGCGGTTATTGTTATGGTTATAGTTGTCTTGTGTCTTACCTTAATTTCGAGCACCAGTCTTGTAAGAATTATGATCATAAAGGGCGAGGAATATCAAGCAAAAGCTTCGGAGCAGCAGCTTTATGACAGCCTGATAACTGCGCCGCGCGGAGACATTTATGATAGCAATATGAACCTACTTGCGACAAGCTCACCTGCGTGGACGGTATACCTTACACCTAACGGAATTAATAAGCTTGACGATCAAGACACAGCGGAGAAGATACGAAAAACAATTTCCGAGGGTCTGTCATCATTACTCGGTATGGAATATGATAAAATTTATGAGTTAACTCAGAAAAAATCATATTATGTTATTGTTAAAAAGAAAATTGAACAGGAAACTGTTGAACAGATAAGACAGTTTATTTTAGACAATGAAGAGCTTGAGATAGCAAGCTACATAGGTCTGGATGAAACTACAAAGCGTTATTATCCAAACGATTCTTTAGCGTCAACTGTGTTGGGATTTGTCGGCGATGATAATCAGGGTCTTGCCGGACTTGAAAGTTATTATGATAATGAACTTACAGGTGTTGCAGGAAGAGTTGTTGCTGCAAAAAATGCCAAAGGTACAGATATGCTTTTTAGTTATGAGAAGGTTGAAGAGGCAAAACAAGGCAACTCATTGGTACTTACCCTCGATTCTTATGTTCAGTATGTTTGTGAAAAATATCTTGATATTGCGGTAGAACAAGAGCAAATTATGGAGCGCGGCGCCGTAATTGCTATGAATGTTAATACGGGAGCAATACTTGGAATGGCGGTAAGTGGCGACTTTAATCCAAACGAACCATTCGTTTTATCCGCCGAAGACCAAGCGATAGTAGATGCTATTGATAATGAAGAAGAAAGGTCCGCTAAACGAAGCGAACTGCTTAACCGACAATGGCGTAATAAGGCTGTATCTGATACCTATGAACCTGGCTCGGTATTTAAAATTTTTACCGCTGCTGTAGCATTGGAAGAAAATCTTGTAACAGCTAATAGTACCTTTACGTGTAATCATTCATATATAGTGGCAGGCCGTACATATCACTGTCATGATAAAAAAGGTGGTCACGGTACACAAACATTACAACAATCAATTTCAAATTCGTGCAACCCAGCCTTTATTCAAATTGGTCAGTTGATAGGCACAGATGCTTTTTCAAAATATTTTAAAGCATTTAATCTTACGGGTAAAACAGGCATTGACCTACCGGGCGAGGCTGCACCATACTATCACGAGGATAGAGGACCTACCGAGCTTGCATCATCTTCATTCGGTCAGACCTTTAATATTACACCTGTTCAGATGATAAGTCTTGCGGCAACTGCAGTGAACGGGGGATACTCTGTAACACCGCATTTGGTTGATAAAATTATTGATAGTGACAATAATGTTGTTGAAAGTTTTTCAATTGAAAATCGTAGGCAAGTGGTTTCGGAAACAACTTCAACTACGATGCGCACAATGCTTGAATATGTAGTGGAAAACGGTGCAAAAAACGGTATTGTTTCGGGTTATCGAGTAGGTGGAAAAACAGGAACATCACAAAAAATGTCAAAAATACTTTCTACCGGTAACTCACATCTTTATATTGGCTCTTATGTAGGTATTGCGCCTATTGATGACCCTGAAATTGCTGTGTTTGTTATGTTGGATGAGCCTGCAGGTGCTAACTATTACGGCGGTGTTATTTCAGCTCCCGTTGGTTCAAAAATTATGACTGATATTTTACCTTATATGGGTTATGAGCCACAGTATACAGCAGAAGAACTTGAAAAAATTTCCGTTTCGGTTCCCGATGTTACGGGCGAAGAAGTTTCAGCTGCGAAAACAAAAATTAACAGTTCAAAGCTATCATACAAGGTTATAGGTAGCGGAGAAACTGTACTAAAACAGTTACCCGAAGCCGGAAATTCGGTTTATAATGGGGGAATGGTGATACTTTATACCGAAGAAAGCGAGTCGCAAACCGCAACTGTACCTAATCTTATAGGTTTAACGGCAGCAGAGGTGAATTCGGCGGGTGCTGCTGCGGGTATAAATGTTGAGTTTTCCGGAAGTGTATCGTCAAGCACTGTTTTATCTTATGACCAGAATATCGCGGCAGGAGAAACTGTATCGCTTGGTCAAATAGTTACCGTTTATTTTAGAGATGAGGCTTCTGCTGATATGACGGAAACCAGTGTTTCGGAATAAGTTTAACATCGATTATTATAAGGAGTAAAAAATGTTATTAAAAAACCTTATACCAAACATTAATGACAACCTTGGAAATATTAATATATGCGGTATCACCAATGATTCGCGTAAAGTAAAAAGCGGATATGCTTTTGTTTGTATATCAGGCGTTACTGATGATGGGCACAAGTATGCACAGAAAGCCGCAGAGCTTGGCGCAGCGGTTGTTATTACTGAGCATAAAATTGGCCTTCCAAACGAAATTGTTGTATCGGATACTCGAGAAGTTTATGCACAAATGTGTGCGGTTTGGTTTGGAAATCCTGCTAATTCTCTGAAGTTAATCGGGATTACGGGTACCAACGGCAAGACCTCTATAACATATATGCTCAAAAAAATACTTGAATCAGCCGGGCATAAGGTCGGACTTATAGGCACCATACAAAATATGATTGGCGAAGATATAATTGAAACCAAAAATACAACACCAGGCGTTTATGAACTTAATCAGCTGTTTGCGCTTATGAGGGATAAGGGCTGTGATTATGTTGTAATGGAAGTTTCGTCACATGCTTTGGATCAAAAACGAGTATGCAATCTTACGTTTGAAGCAGCAGTCTTTACCAATCTTACACAGGACCACCTTGATTATCATATCACGATGGATAACTATTTAGAGGCAAAGAAAAAGTTGTTCAAAATGTGCAAAACAGCTATAGTTAATATTGATGATGAATATAGCCAACAGCTTGTTGAGGGACTTGATTGTCATATAGTTTCATACTCGTTGGGTGATAGTTCAACCTATAGCGCAAAGGCGGTTAAATATTATCCCGCAAGTGTAGAATATGAGCTTGTAAGTAACAACATTTTAAACCATATAAAATTTAATACAGGCGGAAAATTTAGTGTTTACAATTCTATGTGCGCGGCTGTAACAGCTCTTGAAATTGGCATTCAAATAAAAACCGTTGCGGATGCAATTGAAAGTATAAGCGGTATTAAAGGCAGGGCAGAGTCGGTGCCTACAGGTCGTGATTTCACCGTAATAATTGATTATGCACATACCCCTGACGGACTAAAAAATATATTAAAAACCTTTGGAGATTGTGTAAAAAATCGTGTTATAGCTTTATTTGGTTGCGGCGGTGACCGTGATAAGACCAAAAGACCTACAATGGGTAGTATCGCTGTGCGATATGCAGATTATGTTATAATAACAAGTGATAATCCGCGTAGCGAAAACCCCGATGATATAATCAAGGATATTCTTGTGGGTACTACCGGCTCGACAACACCTGTTAAGGTGATTGAAAATAGAATAGAGGCTATAAAATATGCCGTGTCAATTGCTCAAAAAAATGATATAATAGTTCTGGCAGGCAAGGGTCACGAGACATATCAGATATTAAAAGAGGGTACAATACACCTTGATGAACGCGAGGTAGTGCAAGAAGCCCTTGGTATGTGTTGAAATTAAAGAAAATTAAGAGGTGGGTTTATGAGAGATTATACCGCAGTTGTTGTAGCGATTGTTTCTTTTGCCGTGACAGCGCTACTGGGTTTTATCGTAATTCCATATTTAAGAAAATTAAAATTTGGTCAAACTATTCTTGAAGAAGGACCAAACTGGCACAAGGACAAACAAGGCACCCCCACAATGGGTGGCGTTATGATGGTCGTTGGTGTTCTTCTTTCAATGGCGATAGGTTTTGCTTTTTCATTTTTTACAAAAAGCGATTACAGCGCTGAAATGTCTGTGCCATACAACCTTACGATTTTGCTGGCAGGTATTGTAATGTCGTTGTGTATGTGTGCAATCGGATTTTTTGATGACTATATCAAGGTTGTGAAGAAGCGTAATCTCGGTCTTACTGCAAAACAAAAAACTTTTATGCAGTTACTTGTTTCTGCGGCTTATCTTGTAACATTGGCACTTTGCGGTATGCACACAACATATATTCCTTTTATAGGAGAAATCAGCATAGTAAATGGTGCGGGATTACTGTTTTGGCCAATAGCACTTATGTTTATTTACGGTTTTACCAATGCTGTTAATCTTACCGATGGTCTTGATGGCTTAGCTTCAAGTGTAACTTTGGTAGTGGCTTGTGCGTTTATGCTGGCATCAGGCAGAATGAGCATTGGCTCGGTTAACTCATTGTCGGCGGCACTTGCGGGTGCCTGTGCGGGCTTTGTTGTGTGGAACTCAAAACCTGCTAAAGTATTTATGGGTGATACAGGCTCGATGTTTTTGGGCGGTATGGTTGTAGCACTTTCCTTTGGTATTGGCAGACCTGTACTTTTACTTCTTATGGGTTGTGTATATCTGATAGAAGCTTTGTCTGTTGTTTTGCAGGTGTTTTGGTTCAAACGAACAGGCAAAAGAATTTTTAAAATGTCACCGCTTCATCATCATTTTGAAATGAGCGGATTTTCAGAGCAAAAGGTAGTAATGCTGTTTTCGTTTATAGCATTTATAGGCTGTCTTGTTGCATTACTTTCAATAATTTTTAATTGGTAATTTATTTTTATAAAAGGAGGAAGGGTTATGGCAAAAACTAACTTAAAGAATAAAAAAAGTGGTTTTTTTCAAAGCGGTAAGCTTGATATTACCTTTCTTTCTTTTGTTCTTATTCTTCTTACAATCGGTCTTGTGATGCTTTTTTCAGCAAGCTATGCATATTCATTGGAATATTATAACAATAGCTATAAGTTTATAATAAGGCAAGCGCTCTTTGCAGGGGGCGGTATTATTGCTATGTTTATTACCTCTCGTATAAACTATCTTTTCTGGCGAAAGATTAGCTGGCTTGTTTATATTATTACGGCGCTGATGTTAGTTGCTCTGCTTATATTACCGCCAATGGTCAGCGGAATGAGCGTTAAGCGTTGGTTTGCTATAGGCGGATTTAGTTTTCAGCCTTCGGAAATTGCGAAATTTGCGATTGTAATCCTTTTTTCAACACTTATTGCCGCAAATCAAAAGTTGATGAATAACTGGAAGTTTATATTATTTTTATTTGGTGTTTTAGGTTTTACCTGTGTGCTTGTTGTGTTGGAACCTCATCTTTCTGCAACATTACTTATAGCCGCAATTGGCGTGGTTTTAATATATATCGGTGGTCTTAATCGTAAGGTCGTAATAGCGGGTATTGTTTTGGCTGTAAGTGGTGTAGCATTGGTTATTTTTACCCAGTCCACAGGCTTTATCAGCTATGGTGCTGACCGTATAAAATACTGGCTTGACCCTTGGGCAGATGCTACTGGTGAGGGTTTTCAAACGATACAGTCACTGTTGGCGATAGGCTCCGGCGGAATACTCGGCAGGGGAATCGGGCAGTCCCGACAAAAATACTTGTGGGTACCCGAGCCGCATAACGATTTTATTTTTTCTATTGTTTGTGAAGAATTAGGACTTGTGGGCGCCGTGCTTATAATAATTATGTTTGCGTTGCTTGTATGGCGTGGATTTACAATTGCTATGCGCGCTCCTGATAAATTTGGTTCTATGCTTGCTATCGGACTTACCTTTCAGGTAGGACTTCAGGCAATGCTTAATATCTGGGTTGTTACAAATACAATTCCAAACACGGGAATAAGCTTACCCTTTTTTAGCTACGGAGGTACATCACTTTTGATACTGCTTGCCGAAATGGGAATTGTGCTTTCGGTATCCAGAGGCGCGAATATCGAAAAAGTAAAATAGGAGGTAAATTCTTATGCATATACTTTTTGCCGGCGGCGGCACCGCTGGACATATCAATCCGGCTCTTGCTATTGCGGGTTATATAAGAGAGAAGCACACTGACGCGCATATAAGTTATATCGGTACACCTGATAAATTGGAAGCGAAATTAGTGCCTGAGATGGGGTACAATTTTAGAACAATTTCTGTTGCAGGTTTTCAACGTAAAATAAGTATTGAAAATATAGGTAAAAATATTTCGGCTATCCGCAAGGCAATTACATCGTCTGTGACTGCACGAAAAATTTTGAAAGAAATACAGCCCGATGTTGTTGTTGGTACGGGTGGTTATGTAAGCGGACCTGTTTTGCGCGAAGCTGCAAAAATGGGGATAAAAACCGCCATACATGAGCAGAATGCATTTCCCGGTGTTACTACCAAAATGTTGGCATCAAATGTTGATGCTGTAATGCTGGCTATGCCAGAAGCAGAAAAATATTTAAAACTTAAGAAAAAACCATATATTACAGGTAATCCTGTGCGCAGTGAATTGTTAAAAATAACACGTGAGGAAGCACGTGCTAAATTAGGACTTAGTAACGATGAACCAA
>JAZSBS010000061.1:0-20121 GCA_045602525.1 Acutalibacteraceae bacterium | reverse complement strand
TATTCAAAACAGCGCGAGGCAATCTTAAACGAGTTAAGAGGACGCTGTGACCACCCTACAGCCGCGCAGGTTTATGAGGGTGTTCGCAAAACGATACCTAATATTAGTCTTCGTACGGTTTACCGTAACCTTGCAAGCCTTGTCGAAAGCGGCGAAATACTTAGTGTATCGGTGGGCGATGGTTACGAGCACTACGATGGTGACAAAAGCTTTCATCTGCATCTGCACTGCAAATGCTGCGGCTCTATAATAGATTCACACGCAAATAATGATAATTTAAAAAGCATGGCTGATTTTGATGGCTTTACTCCTGAAACCAGCGTGTGTGTGGTATATGGATTATGTAAAAATTGCAATAAGCAATAATATAAATTTTAATTATAATTTTGGAGGAAATAAAAATGAAAAAGTATGTATGTTTAATCTGTGGTTATGTTCACGAAGGCGACTCTGCTCCCGATGCTTGCCCTATCTGTAAGGCGCCTGCAAGCAAATTTGAAGAGCAGTCGGGCGAAAAGACTTGGGCTGCTGAACACGTTGTAGGTATTGCAAAGGGTGTTGATGAGAGAATTATCGAAGGTCTTCGCGAAAACTTTAACGGTGAATGCAGTGAAGTTGGTATGTATCTTGCAATGTCACGTGTTGCACACCGTGAGGGATATCCCGAAATCGGTTTATATTGGGAAAAGGCAGCGCTTGAAGAAGCAGAGCATGCTGCAAAATTTGCGGAGCTTCTTGGTGAAGTTCTTACCGACTCTACCAAGAAAAATCTTGAGATGCGCGTAGATGCTGAAAACGGCGCTACAAAAGGTAAGTTTGAGTTGGCAAAGCTTGCTAAAGAGCTTGGACTTGATGCGATCCACGATACCGTTCATGAAATGGCTCGCGATGAGGCTCGACATGGCAAGGCTTTCGAGGGACTTCTCGCTCGTTACTTTAAATAATAAAGTTAAAGGAGGAGTCAATAAGACTCCTCTTAGTTTATAAAAAAGGTGATATTATGTTAGATAAAAAGGTTATAGCTCTACTTAACGACCAAATAAACAAGGAATTTTATAGCGCATATCTTTATCTTGATATATCAAATTATTATATCGATAACGACCTCGACGGCTTTGGCAATTGGTATACCATTCAGGCGCAGGAGGAGCGTGACCACGCGTTGTTGTTTTTGAAATATTTACAAAGCAACGGTGTAAAGGTGACACTTAAGGCAATAGACCAGCCAGACAAGGTTTTTGAAAATCATCTTGACCCATTGCTTACAGGCGCAGAACACGAGCGCTATGTAACAAGCCTTATCCACACCATTTATGATGCGGCTTATAGTGTTAAGGATTTTCGCACAATGCAGTTTTTGGACTGGTTTGTAAAAGAACAGCTTGAGGAAGAGGAAAACGCCGACAAGCTTGTAAACAAGTATAAACTATTTGGTGATGACCCAAAGAGCCTGTATCTTTTAGATCAAGAGCTTGCAACGCGAGTTTACACAGCGCCGAGCCTTACGCTGTAATTAATGCACAATTAACTAATACGAAAGCACCTGCTATAGAGATATAACAGGTGCTTGAATTTTGTTACAAATATGTTGCTTGACAAAGCTCATTAGTTACTATAGACTAAAACAAAAGGAGATACTAATTATGATAAGCTACATATTTAAAAATAAGACAAAAAATATTTTGGCGATAGTTTTTACGGTGTTATATGTGTTAAACACCAACTTAATGTATTGGCTTTATAGTTCTATAAATTTTGGAGAATTTCTTTTGCTTTCAGAAGTGGTTTTAAAGTTATTGCCGTATATATTTATTATTGTATATTTGTGTACACTAAAAAGGCAATATCGGTTTAAAGAATGGTTGTTTCCTGCAGCGTTTGCAATTTTTGTAGTAGTAGATGTTCATACCATAATAGTTTCAATAATAACAAACATAGAATATATTAATTCTGTTGAGGGATTTATTTGGCTGACGTCAAGCGTTGCATATGATATGGTTTTGCTTGCAGCATATATATTATGTCTTTTAGGCTCAATTAAAAATTTTAAAAACGTTATACTTTTACGCGTAGGATTAATAATACTAATGATAAGCATAGTAATCAACCAAGCGTTTCAGTTTTTGTTATCAAACATGGGATATGATTTACAAAATGCTTTTTTGAACTATTTAAATCTATTAATTCCCTCTATAGCAGAAGTGCTTTATGATGCTTTTATTCTTTTGCTTTTCTATTTTGGACTTTTAAATCTAACCTTTAATAAAAAGAGTGAATGTATCGACATAACGCCATACGTCGAAGAGAGAAAAGCCAAAAAAAAGGCAAAACGTGCGGCAAAGCTTGAGGCAAAACAACAAGAAGAAGCCAGACTGAACGCTCCAGCGCCCGAAATACCTGATGGTTTCTGGCGCTGTATGGCGTGCGGGAAAATTTTACCCGACAGCGAAAACAAATGTGATTGCGGATACAAAAAGTAAAAATAAAAATGACGGGCGTTTGCTCGTCATTTTTTATGTACAAATTTTGAGACAATCTCACAATGCGGTGTACGGGGGAAAAGATCAACGGGGGTGTATTCTATCAGGCTATAACCCAAGGTTTCCAAAATTTCCGTATCACGCGCAAGTGTTGCAACATCGCAGGAAACGTAAACAATAGTTTCTGGCGAAAAGTCATTTGCTACCGTTTTAAGCAACGCGTCCTCACAACCCTTTCTTGGCGGGTCAAGAATTACAACATCTGCCGAAATATTTTCGTGTTTTAATTGCTCTGCCGCGCGTGCGGCGTCGCCACAGATAAATCTTGCGTTATCTATACCGTTTTCGTGAGCATTTACTTCGGCATCGCGCACGGCGGCTTCCACTATTTCGACACCAATAATACTTTTTGCTTCGCGTGCCATAGAAAGACCTATTGTGCCGGCGCCGCAGTAAAGGTCAAGAATGTTTTTGTCTTGCGGTTGGGCATATTCGGCGGCTTTTTCATAAAGCCGTTCTGCCATGTCGTGATTAACCTGATAAAATGAGTGAGGAGATATTCGCACCTTTACCCCGCAAAGAATATCGTATATGTACTCCCTGCCATAAATCAGAATATTTTCGTCGCCTAAAACAACGTTAGTCTTTTTTGTATTAACATTTAAAATAACGCTTTTTAAATTGTCACCTAAAGCGGCAGTTAAATTTTTTATAAGCGCATCGCTTTGCGGTAGGCGGCTACCATTTATAACGATACCAACCATTAATTCACCTGTGTTTTTGCCATAGCGCAGATAAAAGTGACGTAGTAGTCCTGTTTGCGTTGCTTCGTCGTAAACAGAAATGTCGTACTCTCGTACAAACGAGGTAAAAACCTCTCCCGCTTTATAAAATATTTCGGGATGCAGCAGACAGTCGCCGCAGGGTATACTTTTGTGAGAGTGGTGTGAATAAAAACCGAGCTCACCTCCTGGCGCCACAGGATAAAGCGCTTTGTTACGATAGCGGTCGGGGGAGGTGGAGAAAATTATCGGGTTAGGATTAATGTTTGTTTTACCAACGCGATGCATGGTCTGCATAACCCTGTTTTGTTTTAATTCGGCTTCATTTTTATAACCTATATGGCGAAAAACGCAACCTCCGCAACGCGCAAAAACACCGCAATCAGTATCTATGCGGTGCTCTGACGGAGATATTATTTCCTCTGCTTTTGCGAAAGCGTAGCTTTTTTTAACCTTTAAAATGCGGGCGTTAATTTTATCACCCACAGCAGTAAGCGGCACAAAAACCGCCATACCTTCATATTTACCAATACCACTGCCATCGTGTGAAGTGTCGGTTATGGTAAGTGTGATTATATCGTTTTTCTTCATATCAGTTTTCAAAATTCATAAAGTTTTGTTCGAGTGAGCCTTCGTCGAAAAGTGAATATCCGCGACGGCAGTCATAGCCAAAGGTATCATCTGCATTAAGCGGAATTTCGTTAATTACAACGGTATCATCGTTAAGCCAAAGCGCATCTACATCGTCAATGCCCGTTTGCCAAAAAATATTATGGCTTGTGCTGTCGCTTACAATCTCGCCCCTTATTGCAACGCCAAGATTGTTTTTGACAACATATATATTCATTATTTTTTCACCCGACGGTGAAATGCTTGAATTATAAAGTGTGCCTGTAGGAAGCTCGGAAATATCAGTAAAAAGGCTTCCCTTTACCGCAAACCCAAGTTCTATAACCACAACAATCGCAGTGATAATATATAAAATTTTAAAACCAATATTTTTCATAAAACCACCTTTTTTTAATCCTCGCCGACCTAAACTTCATCGGTGCTGTAGCTTGGCGCAACACTTGCGTTAAAGCGGTCAACATCACGGTTGTATGCCGTTATGGCAAATCGGCAGTGAACACAATATGATGAAGCGAAATATGGCAGTGTAAATATCAGCGGCGCTATAAACAGCGACAGCAAAATCCAGCCGGCAAAGCTTAGTACCAATCCAAAAAAATCTCCGCCCGTACGCTTTGAAATTATGGTAGACATATTGACGGCTTCGGCAGGGTCAATATTATTATTAGCCACAAAAATAAAGGGAGAAAGATAGTATTTAAGCATAATAAATACAAGCGCAAATGATGCTACGATGACAACAAAGGAATTAAGCGCCCACAAATTTGATGTCCATACGGGGATGGAAATATCAAAAATTGAATATAACTGCTCGCTTGAGAGCAACCATATTATTATACATGGTGAATATAAAATCAAAACCGCAAAGGCAAGTCGTATGCCCAATAAAAGCGTTAAGTGCAGGGTGCGTTTATATTCATAAGCGCTTGAAAAATATCGAAAAATTACAAGCAGACTATCATTTTGCTCACATAATAACCTATGAAAATAATAAAGAAAACCAAAAAACAAGGGCATTGCCGCAAAAATTGCAAACGCGATAAGCACAATACAATATCCTACTGTGCCTGAAAATATAGAAGCTAACGAAGCAACAAGCTCACCCGTAAATATGGCGAAAATAAACACACAACTTACCGCTATCGAATGTAAGAAACGACTACTTAAAGCAGACTTTGCTCTTTGCTTAACTATTGGACTTGGCGCTAACATATTAAATCACTCCTTTAATGCCTCTTGATATATATTATCAAAAATGTGATGCGAAAATATTACAGAACTTTTAATTTTGCATAGGCCGCCATAAGTTTTTTGGTTCCTACGCCGTCAAATGCAATTTCAAGCAAAGTATCGTTACCCATAGGTGATACCGAAAGTACCAAGCCCTCGCCAAAGGTTTTGTGCTCTACGCGCTGACCTGCCGAATACGCACAGGAAGTCGCGCTGACGGTCTTTTTTGCGGCAGAGTAACTGCCGAATGAGGTTGATTTATTGCTGTGAGAGATGGTCTGACGGGTGGCTCGTGGGGTATAAAAGTCGTCGTCATAGCCGTAGGAACGGCTGTATGACATCTGTGGTATCTTGGCTGACATATTGCAATATTCATTGGGGATTTCTTTTAAAAAGCGTGATGGTAAATTGCGGTCTGTTCTGCCAAAAACCATTCGCGTTACGGCATTGCTTACTGTAAGCTGACGCTTTGCGCGGGTTATTGCAACATACATAAGACGGCGTTCCTCTTCTATTTCGGATTCGCCACCGTAAATTGATTGATTGCCCGGGAAAATGCCCTCTTCAAGACCGATAAGAAATACCTTGTCAAACTCAAGTCCCTTTGCCGAGTGCACTGTCATAAGGGTAACCTTATCCTCGCTTTCGTTCATAGCGTCAATGTCGCTTACAAGCGCGATTTCTTCAAGAAAAGACGACAGCGTTGGTTCATCGTTTTCAAGTTCGTATTGTTTTACATTATTAACAAGCTCGTCAACATTGGCAAGACGGTCTGCGTTTTTAGGGTCTGCGTCGGTCATAAGACTTACACGGTATCCGCTTTTGTCTAAAACCAATGTCAGTAGTTCGCTTATAGGCAGTTCGTCGACAACTGTGGATAGCGATTTAATCATAGCGCAAAATTCCTTGAGCTTATTAGCTGCGCGACCAAGGGGCGCAAACTGGTCTGCGCTGTCAAGAACCTCGAAAAGACTAAGACCTACCTGTGATGCGATGTCAGCCGCGTGGTTAAGCGTTGTATCGCCAATTCCGCGTTTTGGTTCGTTTATAATACGGCGAAGACGAATGTCATCGTGGTTGTTATTTATAAGGTTTAAATATGCTAACACATCACGAATTTCTTTTCGTTCATAAAAGCGCATACCGCCAATTACTTGATAGGATATACCGCTTCTGGCAAACACGTTTTCTATTGAAGCCGACTGGGCATTAATTCGGTAGAGCACAGCGTGGTCAGAAAATCTTGCACCGCTGCGCACACTTTCAAGTATACGGTCGGCAACGTAGCGCGCCTCGTCACGCTCGTCGTCGGCGGTATAAATATTTATAAGCTCGCCGTCACCTTTATCAGTCCAAAGATTTTTGCCCTTTCTGCCGCGGTTGTTTGCGATTACTGCATTTGCGGCACCAAGGATATTACCTACCGAACGGTAATTTTGTTCAAGGCGAATTACGCGCGCCGATTCGTAGTCATCTTCAAAGTTAAGTATATTTTCAATGGTAGCGCCACGGAAACGGTATATACTCTGGTCGTCGTCACCAACAACGCAGATATTGCCGTGAACCGATGCCAAAAGATGCACCAGTTCGTACTGTGCGTGGTTGGTATCCTGATATTCGTCTACCATAATGTATTTGAATTTATTGCCGTAATGCTCTAAAACATCAGGGTTTTCAGAAAACAGCTTTACGGTAAGCGCAATCATATCGTCAAAGTCCATAGCGTCTGCATCTGCGAGTCTTTTTTGATATGACGCATATATCTTTGCAATTGTTTGCTGACGGTAATCTTTGCCTACGGTTTGTTTGTATTCTTCCGGAGAAATAAGTGAATCTTTCGCAGAAGAAATTGCCGATAAGACACTTCGTACAGGCAGCATTTTTTCATCGACGTTGTTGTCCTTCATAATGTTTTTGATGAGACGCTTTTGGTCGTCGGTATCATAAACCGTGAAGTGCGAAGAAAAACCTATCCTTTGGGCATTCATACGCAAAATTTTGCCACAGATACTGTGGAATGTGCCTGCCCAAAGGCTGTCACCGCCTTCGCCCAACTTTGCGTTGATACGTGATTTAAGTTCGTTTGCCGCCTTGTTGGTAAAGGTTATGGCAAGTATTTCCCAAGGTCGTGGAGCGTTTACCGAAAAAACTTTGTGAGTCAATTCATTGGTTTTTCCGTCTATGTAATTCTCGGCGGCAATTATATCATTCTCTGTAAAAAAGGGGACATAATCACTGTTATATGCATTGCCGTATTTTACAAGATTTGCAATACGGTTTACAAGCACGGTGGTTTTGCCACTGCCTGCCCCTGCAAGCACCAGCAATGCGCCCTCGGTTGTGGTTACCGCTTCAAACTGACGGTCATTCATATAACCAAAATCCTTTTTTATAAGATTTTGGCGTAGTTCTAAAAATTTTTCTGTCATAATACTTCCTATTTTTTAATGTGTACGTATTCGAACTGCATAGTCTGACGGAGCAATTCTGCGTGAGAATCGGTGTGAGCCACCATAACAATCGGCTTGGTGAGGTCAAGGCTGAACACACCCATGATTGACTTTGCATTAACTACGTATTTGCCTGATAGTAATTCAATATCATACGGCTTTTCATTTGCTATATCCACAAATTTTTTGACTGCTTCAAAATTTTTTAAAATAATGGTTTTTTCTAACATCTTTAACGCTCCTTAAATTACATAGAGGCCAGAATCAAGCAAAACAAATTCGTAATTGCCTGATTTAACATAGGAATGTATAGGCTCCTCAAATGTATAATAATCTTCTACCAGATAGCTCTCAAGATTTACCTTAATTATTTTGTTTGACCCTTTGTTGCACACATACGCCCATTCGCCAGCAATAAAAATATCCTCGGGGCAGTCAAACGGTGAAGTTTTGCCGCCGATACGAAGCTCGGCGCGCATTGTGTTTATATTAAAACGGATTAAAACGTTACTGTCCTTAAAGCTTGCCCAGATGCTGTTGTTATAAATAGCAATATCAGACGGCGGAGCCTCACGATATTTTATTTCGCCGGAAATATTTATCATACCATCGGTATCGATTATAAAGGTTTGTCCGTTGTCATTGCATAAAAGCAGTCTGCCGTCGGGCATTATAACTGCTTTTTCGGCAACGAAGTTTTTACACACCTTTACAGCTATATTGTAATTGCTTCCGAATTTCATATTCCAATAAATGGTTTCGCTTACATCGGTGAGCGTTGAGTTTTCAAGTGATAGCATTTTATACCAAACAATATCGCCTTCGTCAACTACGGCTTTCTGATAGGGGAAAATAATACCGTCTGATTTAGGTAACACTTCGTATATTTTACCTTCAAATATTTTTTTCAAAATTTTCAATCCTTTATTTAAGTTTTAAAGCGTCATTGTCAATCATACTTTGCACTGCGAGTAACACACCTGTTTTTGCACTGTGATAGTTAAGTCCGCCTTGCATCCAAGCGGCATAGGGTGCGCGTAACGGCGCATCGGCAGAAAGCTCGATAGAAGAACCTAAGGTAAAAGCACCTGCCGCCATAATAACATCGTCATCGTATCCCGGCATTGGAGATGGCTCGGGGCGCACAAAAGAATCTACGGGCGCACCCGATTGCATACCGCGGCAAAAGGCAATGAGAGCCTCGGGTGTGTTTAAAATTACACTTTGTATAATATCACCACGTTTTTCATCATATACAGGACTCACCTTGTAACCCAAAGACTCTAAAAGAGCGGATGCAAAAACAGCGGTTTTAAGCGCTTCGCCCGTAACGTGCGGCGCAGAAAAAAGTCCCATATAAAGCTCGCGATTGTGTCCGAGTGATGCACCAACTTCACGTCCCACACCGGGTGCGGTCATACGTCCTGCGCACATTTCCACATATTCATGTTTGCCCGCTATATATCCGCCGGTCGGGGCAATACCACCGCCCGCGTTTTTAATAAGAGAGCCTGCGATTATGTCGGCGCCTACTTCTGTAGGTTCGCGTGTTTCTACGAATTCACCGTAGCAGTTATCTACCATAATAACGGTGCTTGGCGAAACCTCTCGCACAGCGCTGCAAAGCTCCTCAATTTTATCAATAGTAAGACTTGGTCGCAGACTGTAACCGCGAGAACGCTGTATGTATGCCATTTTGTAATTACCCCAAGAAAGCTCGGCACGAATGGCATTAATGTCGGGTGTTCCGTCGGGAAGTAAATCCACCTGACGATACTCAACTCCAAAATCGGCAAGCGAACCGTCGGTATGACCTTCAAAACCAAAAACACCGATTATCGTATCATAAGGTCTTCCTGTAAGGACCAGAACCTTATCACCCGGACGCAATATGCCAAAAAGAGCAACGGTAAGGGTATGTGTACCCGAAGCAAAGCTGTGACGGATTATTGCGTCTTCGGCGCCCATACAATCAGCAAAAACCTGGTCTAATGTATCTCGGCCTATATCTCCATAACCATATCCCGTCGATGTACCGAGGTGCATTTCACTAACTCTATTTTTAATAAAAGCGTTTAACACCTTTGTCTGATTATATTCAGTTATACTGTCAATTGTTTCAAAACTTTTTTTGGCTTTGCTTTCAGCAAGAGCACTATATTTTTCCAAGGTTTGGTTAAATTTAAAATAGTTCAAGAGTTTTTCCTCCAATAGCCTGCGTCATATATATGGTAGAAATTATTTTTTAAATAAAACGGCATTACGCTTTCTTCACAAACTGCAAGACAATGCATATTGTAGCCTGCTAAAACGCCGCAAAGAGCTGCCCGTCCCATACCTTTCTGGTGTGAGGCGATTCCATTTAAAAGTGCGGCTTGTCCGTCGGATATCGTGATTGCGGCGCACTTGTTTTTTAAGGCAAAATATTTTAACTGTCCGTGGTTAAGGCGATAACAAAAATCTACTGCAAAATGTTCGTAAGGCGGCAATTGCAAGCCATCAACATCGAGCAACCTGTAAATTTCGCTACTGTTAAGAGTGTCTGATTGCAAATTACAATCAAAACGATGTTCGCTTTTCACAACACAAACGCGATGAAATTTATTTTCGAACAGTTTTTCAAGCGTTTTAGCATCAGAAAACACCGACAAAGGTGATATAACATTTATAAACTGTCGCAATTCGTCACAATCGGCACCGTTATTATATATTGTCATATTGCCGTCAAGCATACTGATTATCGCGTTGTTTTCATTTTGCAACCAGAACATAGCAATATCTTTATACAAATTATATGTGCAGTTTATTTTTACAACCTCGGCAAGCGGCAGATTAAGTTTGGGTATTTCGTTTACCAGACTTATCATAGCTTGCCGCTCGCAATTTGGTCTATCATATATTTTGAAAGGTCGCGAACCGCTTTAACGTCACGCATATCGCAAACCGATCCCGCTGTGTGAATATAGCGGCAGGGCACCGAACGCGCCACTGTGCGCACGCCGCCACGACTTAAATGTATAGCACCCGAATTGTTGCCGCCCGCAACCGCGCATTTGCTTTGCGCGGATATACCACTGTTTAAAGCGGCGTTATAATATTCGCGGTCATAAGAAGTGGCGCCGTCCATAAATGAAACGACTGCGCCTGCGCCCTGTCGGCAAACCTGTTTTGAGGAAGAAACATCTGCAATGTCGGCAGCAGTAGTTCCGTCGATTACTATTGCCGAATCGGGCTCTACGGTAAAGGCTACAACACCCGCGCCGCGAAGCCCAACCTCTTCTTGAGTAGAAAAGCTGGCATAAAAATCGTATTCTGCATCCTGTTTTAAAAGGTCAATTAAAACAAGACAACCTACGCGGTCATCAAGTGCCTTTGCAAGAATCTTATCACTCGTACGTGTAAAGTCACTGCTCATAACAGCGCAATCGCCGACGGAAACCATCTCTTTTGCTTCCTTGTCAGTGGCAACGCCTATATCAATATAAAGGCTGTCGGTATCGGGCAATTTTTTGCGTTCGTCGCCCTCACACAAATGTACAGGCTTGCCGCCGATAACACCGAGCGTTTTTCCGCCGATGAGCACACGTCGGAACATAAGAGCTGCGGTATCAATACCGCCCACCGTTTTAAAACGCAAGAAGCCGTCTTTTTCTATATGAGTGATAATAAGACCCACTTCATCAAGGTGAGCGTCGATCAACACCTTCTTTGAAGGGGTATTTTTACCTTTTTTGAAGGCTATTATATTGCCCAAGTTATCCACTTTATACTCGCAGTGGTTTTTAATTTGTGAAATTACAAATTCGCGCACGGCTCCCTCGTCTCCCGAAGTGCCGTCTAACAAACAAAGCTGTTTTAGTAGTTCGGTCATTATGCATTACCTCCCAAAATGTATTTTTCAAGAAGGTCGCAAATATTTTCGATATCTTTAATATCAACAATTTCAACATCGGTGTGCATATTGCGTAGGGGAATTGAAACAAGACCTGTTTTTATCCCGTTTTTTGAAATGCCGATAACGTCGCCATTGGTTCCCGTTTTACCGCCCATAACCTCGGTCTGATAGGGTATATTGTTTTCTTCTGCAACGGATACCAATTTTTTAGAAATTTGCTTGTCGAGTACGGGTGACATTCCTATCATTGTGCCACCCGACAGTTTGCCGCAATCGTTATCTTGCACATCCGGGGCATCGGCAAATGAAACGTCTAAAATAATTGCCTCGTCGGGCGATACGCGGAATGCGGCCGTTTTAGCGCCGCGACAGCCCAATTCCTCAGCATCTGTAAAGGCGAAAACAATATTAAAGGGCAAGGTTTTGCCCTGCAATTTTTTGGCGAGCGTTAAAAGACAGACAACGCCCGCTCGGTTATCAAGACTTTTACCTGTAATACGACTGCCATGCAAAGTGGTGGCTTTTTGATTAAATGTTACAAGGTCGCCGACAGAAATTATTTCTTTTGCCTTTTCACCGAGTAAGGTGTCTATTTTTAATGCCTGTATATCGTCATATTCCTTGACGCCGCCGAGGTGTGGAGGAGTTGCACAGAACACGCCAACAATTTTTTCTTTTCCATGTACGGTTACAGTTCTTGACGGTAACATACGAAGGTCAATACCACCGCAGTTTTTTACTGTTAAAAATCCGTTATTGTCAACATCGGTTACAATAAAGCCAACCTCGTCAATATGCGCTTCGAGCATAAGGGTGTAGTTACCGTTGCCTTCAATTTCGCCTATGACATTTATTCCGTTTTGTGAAGCTTTGGTATATTTTGAAAGCTCGCAAAACACGATGTCAGAAGCTTCGGTTATATTACCGAGGCTTACAGCGTCCGATAGTTTAAAAAGAGTTTCTTTAATATTCATTACAGTTCGTTCACCAATTGTTTAAAATGTAGCCCACGCGCCACGAAGTTGGGGTATGAGTCAAAGCTTGCGCAAGCGGGAGAAAGGGTTACAATGTCACCCGCTATGGCGCTTTTATGCGCTGCAGCTACTGCTTCAGCAAAATCCTTAACGCGCACAATCTGAGGTTCTTCGTTATAACCATTATAATTGCGTAAACATTTTTCAATCTTATCAGCGGTATCACCGCATAGATAGAGTGTTTTTACCTTTTCTACAAGATATGGCATAAGCGGTTCAAATGGAATGTGTTTGTCATATCCGCCTGCAAGCAGTATAACCTTTTGATTAAACGCCTTAAGACCGGCGATTGTTCGTGTAGGACTTGATGCGATAGAGTCATTATAATACTTTACGCCATCTACCTCGCGAACAAATTCGATGCGGTGCTCTACGCCACCAAATTCTCGCGCTACTTTCTTTATGTTGTCAACGCCAACATATCCCCATACAGCAGCTATAGCGGTAAGATAATTTTCTACGTTGTGGTCACCTAAAACACGAATATCCTTACGGTCAACTACAGGCACATCAATACCGCGATATGCCATATGAAGCACACCGTCGTCAGCAAGCCATGCGCCGTTGTTAAGGCGGCGGCTCATACTAAAGCCTAAACTTTGTCCTCGAACATCCTTGCGGAAGGACTCGGTAATATCGTTGTCACGGTTAAGTACCGTGCGAGAGAAAGCATTCTGGTGAAGCAGAATATTCTTTTTGGCTTCTACATATTCGTCCATATCCTTATGAACGTCAAGATGATTGGGCGCTACGTTTGTAACTACCGCAACATCAGGGCTTTTGCGCATAGAGATAAGTTGGAAAGACGAAAGTTCTGCCACAACAAAATCGTCAGCAGTGATATTTTCAATTTCGGGAAGCAACGGAGTGCCAATGTTTCCGCCCACAAACACACGTTTTCCCTCGGCTTCAAGCATTTTTGCGATAAGGGTGGTGGTTGTGGTCTTGCCGTCAGAGCCGGTTACCGCGAAAATGGTTGCGGGGCAAAGGTCAAAAAAGACCTCCATTTCACTTGTAACGGCAATGCCGCGCTTGCGAGCTCTTTCAAGCTCGGGTAGGTGAAAGTTCATACCGGGAGTACGGAAGATTATATCTACCTCAAGATTATCAAGATAGCCTTCGCCAAGCTTAAGCTCGGCACCAGCCAATTCTAACTCATCGGCAATATTACCTATAAGCTCGCGCTCGCGGCGGTCACAGGCAATAACACGCGCACCTTGTTTTAAAAAGTTTAAAATAAGCGGTGTGTTGCTGACACCAATACCGCACATCGCGATTTTTTTACCCTTAAGTTGACTGAAAAACTGCTTAAAATCCATAAAGCGTTCCTCCAAAGTTAGTTTATAATTTGTTCGGCGTCATCATTTGCCGAGTCATCGCCGTACATATCCATTGTAGGATCGAATTTTTTCATCTCAATAAATTCTTCAAGCGTTACGCCCAATTCATTGATTAGCTTTGCGTTATTTATACCAACAAAACGCCAATGCCACGATTCATATATAACGCCTGTAATGTGCTGTTTGTCTTGAGGGTAACGAAGTATAAAGCCGTAGTCCTCGGCGTTTTCGCACATCCACGTATACATAGGTGTGTTTTCAAAAGCGTCACTCGCCATATTAAAGTCTGCGCAAAGGCCTGTGTTATGCTCACTGGTACCCGGACGTGCTACTACCGTGGCCGCCTTTTCTTCGTCGCCGCCTACACGGTTAACCTGTTTTTGAAAAAGGTCATTTTGTATAGCGTAACTGCGGAATGGTGACCAAACTCTCAAATCAACACCGTCTTTTTGAGCTGCCGCTACCATTGCAGTGATGTAGGGATAAACATCCTTGTGTATTTGCGTTACGTAATTATTGTTGCGATACTGCTGATCAATCTCTACCAGATATTCGCGCACGTTAGTATCATAGTCGTCAGGCAGGGCGTGTTCGCCGTTGATAAGCAACAATCTGCCAAAATTTGCGTCAAGCTCGACACCCGTTGGCGTTATAAATATTTCAGGCTCTGACGGAGCATCTGCTTTTGATGAAGAATCATTTGCAGACGATACATCCTCTTCGCTTGAAACCAATGTAGCATCAGATGAAACATCATTTGTATTGCCCCCATTTTTGATTATAGCGGCAATAACGGCGATAAGCGCTATAACTACCGCCAGGAGCGCGGCTACAAGAGCAATAAATATTCTACGGCGAATTATCGCCTTTTTGCGTCTTTCGGTCATTTGTATACCTTCTTTTTATTCGTCAAGCTTGAGCACAGCCATAAATGCATCCTTTGGCACTTCTACAGAGCCAAGCTTACGCATCTTCTTTTTGCCTTCTTTTTGTTTTTCAAGAAGTTTCTTCTTACGGGTTATATCGCCGCCATAGCATTTTGCAAGAACATCCTTGCGCATAGCCTTTACGGTCTCACGCGCAATTATTTTGCCGCCTACGGCAACCTGAACAGGAACCTCAAAAAGCTGTCTTGGAATATATTCTTTAAGCTTTTCGGCAATTCGGCGCGCACGGGTGTAAGAATTTGATGTGTGCACAATGAATGATAATGCATCTACCGTATCACCCGCAAGCATAACGTCAAGTTTTACAAGGTTGGATTTTTGGTAACCCGCGGTTTCGTAATCATAACTTGCATAACCTTTTGTGCGGCTTTTAAGCGCGTCAAAAAAGTCATATACAATCTCGCCCATAGGAAGCACATAGTGAATATCCACACGGTCGCCCATATATGTCATACCCTTATAATCGCCGCGTCGTTCTTCACAAAGTTGCATTATTGTGCCAACGTACTCGCTCGGTGAATAAATATGAACGTTGGCTACAGGCTCAAGCGCCTCAGCAATCACGGCAGGGTCGGGGTAGTTGGTAGGATTATCCACAAATATTCTTTCCCCATTGGTCAGTACAAATTCATACTGTACGCTGGGTGCGGTAGTGATTATGTCAAGGTTATATTCGCGTTCAAGTCTTTCCTCTAATATTTCCATATGAAGCAGTCCTAAAAAACCGCAACGAAAGCCAAAACCTAACGCCTGTGAGGTTTCGGGCTCAAACAGCAGTGACGCGTCGTTAAGCTGTAATTTTTCAAGAGCTTCGCGAAGGTCAGGGTATTTTGCGCCGTCGGCAGGGTAAATACCGCAGAACACAACTGGTTTTGCCGCGCGATAACCGGGCAGCGCCTCATCGGCAGGGCGGTTTACCAATGTAATAGTATCGCCAACACGCGCTTCGCTTACGGTTTTTATAGATGCCGCGAGGTAGCCAACCTCGCCCGCTTCAAGTGTGTCACAGGTTTCGTAGGCTGTGGCGCGCTTGCGACCGAGCTCTACAATATCAAACTCAGCACCAGTTGCCATCATCTTGATTCGGTCACCCGACTTTATTTTGCCCGACACAACGCGAAAGTAAACTATAACACCCTTGTATGGGTCATAGTAAGAGTCAAATATAAGGGCTTTAAGAGGCGCCTCGCGGTCGCCCTTTGGAGCAGGTACACCCTCAACGATGGCTTCAAGCACCTGTTCCACATTGATGCCCGTTTTCGCCGAAATAAGCGGTGCTTCGTCGGCAGGTATACCAATAATATCCTCAATCTCTGCTTTTATTCTGTCAGGCTCGGCAGAGGGAAGGTCGATTTTATTTATAACGGGTAAAATTTCAAGGCCATGGTCCACCGCCAAGTATGTGTTGGCAAGTGTTTGCGCCTCAATGCCCTGTGACGCATCTACTACAAGTATTGCGCCTTCGCAAGCTGCGAGCGAACGTGATACTTCATAGTTAAAGTCAACGTGTCCCGGGGTGTCGATAAGATTAAGCTCATATTCTTTACCATCGGCGGCAGTGTAATAAAGCGTTACTGCGTGCGCTTTTATGGTAATGCCGCGCTCACGCTCCAAGTCCATACTGTCAAGTATCTGCTCTTCCATATCTCGCTCGGCTACCGACTGTGTCAGCTCGAGCAAACGGTCAGCAAGGGTTGACTTGCCGTGGTCTATGTGCGCTACTATACAAAAATTTCTGATGTTTTCAAGTGGAAATGACAAGGCACACTACTCCTTATAAAATATTATATTATATATTAACATACATTTAGCGTCATTACAAGTTGTTTTGTTTTACTTTTTTTGCATTTTGTGATAAACTGTTTACAGAAACTTAAAAATCATATGAAATTTTTATTTTACTCTTAAATGGGTGATTGTAAATGACAGACAAAACCATACTTATCGCTGATGATGAAGAACGAATTGTAGCACTTATAGGCGACTTTTTAGAAAATGCAGGTTATAAAACGGTTCGCGCATTTGACGGTGCCAAGGCGCTTGATACCGTGAAAAAAGAAAAAATTGATCTTTGTATAGTTGATATTATGATGCCTGAGCTTGATGGTTGGGCGCTTACGCGCGAGATCAGAAAAATATCAGATGTGCCAATAATTATGTTGTCAGCGCGCAGTGAAGAGTTTGATATGCTTGAGGGCTTTGATGCAGGCGTTGACGAATATGTAACAAAACCCTTTTCACCTGCAGTGCTTGTAAAACGGGTTGAAGCGTTGTTGAAACTTAGTGCCGTGCAAAAAGACGGCGATAAAGCGGTCCTGAAGGGCATTGAAATTAACCGCGATGCGTACACCGTGAGTGTTGACGGCGAAACACCCGAACTGACACTTAAAGAGTTTGAGTTGCTATGCGCTCTTTACGATAACGCAGGCAGAGTGTTGTCGCGTGACCAGTTGCTCACAAATGTGTGGGGTTACGACTATTACGGCGACGAGCGCACGGTTGATTCGCATATAGCGCGACTTCGTACCAAGCTCGGTGCTTTTGGTGCGGCGCATCTGAAAACGGTTTACGGAATGGGGTATAAGCTTGAACTTTAAGGCTAAACTGAAAAGTCTTAAAAGCAAACTGTGGTTTAATATATTTTTACAGGTTGCGGCAATTTTTATTGTGTTTGTGATGGTTCTTATGCTGTGCAACACAGCAATGCTTTCGCAATTTTTTGGATTGCGGCAAAAAAACATTTTAATATCACAGATAAACAGGGTAGAGGGCATAGATTTTTCTGACACCAACGAGGTGTCCGAAACTCTTACAAGTATCAGCGAAAACTATAATTTTGATGTTGAAATTTATGATAGCCGAGGCAACATAAAGTACACTACGCAAGGCGCACAGATGATGGACTTTTTTATTGACGGCAGACATAATTTCGGTATGATGCACGAGGAGCTTATTGTTACAAAAAGTCAGACGCTTTTAGACGGAACGGTTTATGAAGAGGCGGTTCGTCGATTTGATAACAGTGAATTTTTGCTCTGTCGAAAACAGATAGAAACAAACCTTTTTGCCGAGGTAAAAATTCAAAAACAGCTTATATTGTCATCGGCGCAAACCGCAAACGAATTTATAACTGTAATAGCTGTAATTTGTCTTTTGCTCTCACTTGTATGGGTAGTAATTTTTGCGCGTCGATTTTCAAAACCCCTTATCCAGATGAACGAAATAACACGCGATATGGCAAATTTAAAATTTGACCGCACCATTACGGTAGATCGCACCGATGAAATCGGTCAGCTTGCCGACTCGGTAAACGAAATGTCTGCATCCTTGTCACGCACACTTGAGGACTTGCAATGCACAAACGCAAAACTGCGCAACGAAATCGAACTTGAACGCGAACTTGATAAAATGCGCAAAAGCTTTGTCGCCAATGTGTCACATGAACTTAAAACACCTATTGCCATTATCAGCGGCTACGCCGAAGGGTTAAAGCTTAATGTAAATGCCGAACACCGAGAGGAATACTGTGACACGATTATTGATGAAAGCCGACGTATGAATGAACTGGTGCTTAGCATTTTGGAACTTTCCAAGTACGAATCAGGGCAGCTTTCCTCCAATAAAACGGTCTTTGATATATGCGGTATGACAGATTTGTTACTAAACCGTATTTTTAATGACACCGACATTGTCGTAGAAAATAAAATACCCGAGCAAACTACTGTTTTTGCTGACGAAATGCAGATAGAACAAGCACTTCGCGCATACTTGGAAAACGCAAAATCACACGTAAACGCGGGGGGTAGTGTAATTGTTTTGAGCAAAGAGGTAGATAATAAAATTCGCATGTGTGTTTATAACACAGGAAGTCATATAAAGAAAGATCAAATGCCGTATATCTGGCAAAGCTTTTACCGTGGTGATGACTCGCACAAGCGTGATAAAACTCGCTTTGGGTTAGGTCTTTCTATTGTAAATGCAGTTATGAAAATCCATAATAACAATTGCGGTGTATACAACACCGACGATGGTGTAATATTTTGGCTTGAGCTTGATAAATGCACAAAGCACAATGCATTATGAATTATGCATAAAAAAACTCTCACAGGCTATAAACCTATGAGAGTCTATTTATTGTTTGTTTATTAAATTTATCTTATAACCGCGTATCATACGCGGGGTTTAGTTCAATTTTAAATGTACATCGGACTCACCGTCTGTAAATTTTTCGTTTTTGATTTAAAACCAACTAAGTTTTCGGACTCACGCCTTTACAAAAATATAGTTTTGGGTTTCGAACAAATTAAACCTTTGGACTCAGTCCTTTATAAATTTATAGTTTTTGGGTTTACAGGATTACCTGTACATTGGACTCACGCCTTTCAATTTATTTTTTTGAATCTGCAGGTGGAGTTTCCCTCATAGCGTTTTACCGCTCCTTTCTTTTCTCTTCGTCTTTATTATAAGGCATTATCCACAAGTTGTCAATAAAAAGTTAATAACTTTTATGTATTTTGTATAAAAAACCAAATTAAAAGAGCTGTTTTTGGCTTTTTGCACAAAAGGAAAACTATTCTATTGACTGAAAGCGTGAATTGCGGTAAAATAGTTACATATAATATATACGCTTCGGAGGATAAAATAATGAGTGAAAACATTAAAAATGAGGAATATAATCCCGACCTTATAACCCTTACCGACGATGACGGCAAAGAGTATAATTTTGAGATTTTGGATGCAATAGAAACTGACACCGCAAGATATCTAGCGCTGCTTCCGCAGTACAACGACCCACAGGCTATGCTTGATGATTCGGGTGAGCTTGTTATTGTTAAGGTGCAAGAGGAAAATGGCGAAGAGTATTTTTGCGAAATTGAGGACGATGACGAATACGAAACCGTTGCCGACGCTTTTGTTGACCGCCTTGAAGACTTTTTTGAAATAGACGAGAAATAATTTTAATTGCACGTTCTGCCTTGTGCGTGTATCCTGGCTTATATAACCCTACAAGATAATAAAAAGGGATTTCTGCTCAGACGGCGGGTTTGCAGACCTCCCGCGGCGGTGCCGAGTTCGGAAGAAGGGAGCGCGAAACCGTTTGGCGAAAACCCACCTGAAATTAAGTTCAGGTTATCATTAAGCCGTTACGGCAAGGCGGAACGAAAGATTTTTAAAATTTAGCAAAAATTTTCTTGACTTATCAAAAAAAAGTAATATAATAAGTATTGCTCAATTAAATATTGGGGAATTGTGTAACGGTAGCACGACAGACTCTGACTCTGTTTGTTGGGGTTCGAATCCCTATTCCCCAGCCAAAAATAAAGACCATCTTT